>NZ_FMUZ01000019.1:0-86055 GCF_900101575.1 Pseudomonas sp. NFACC37-1
CCGCCGCGAAGGGCCATCCATGGCCCAGCGCGGCTATCCCGGCATCCATGCCGGGATGCCCACTCCACAATGCCTGCGTTCGGCCAGCGTGGTTAACGGGGCGCCGAGATCAACGTCCACCGCGAGGCGGCCTGACAGCCGGCCTGGTTCTCCGGTCGTACGTCGATCCATTGTGGGAGCGGGCTTGCTCGCGAAGGCGGCCTTGTAGCCGACCTGTTTCTTTCGGGTGTACCCGATTCACCAGTTGAAGCAACACGCCTCGTCCTCGTCGAACATTAATCCCGTGGCGAGGGAGCTTGCTCCCGCTGGGGCGCGAAGCGGCCCTAAAAGCAGCGACTCCATTTATCTGACACAACGCGGCGCTTGGGTTGGGTCTGCTGCGCAGCCCAGCGGGAGCAAGCTCCCTCGCCACGGGGTTTGCGGTGGGGCGGAAGGCTGCATAAATCATTCAGGTGCGTAGGAAGGATCCGCTCTCCAGAACGAAAGATCCGACAAGCTTTTAAGGTTGTCCCTCGGAAGTGGGCTCTCTAACCTTTTGCGTGTCGCTGCGAAACAGCGGCCGGGAGTGGGAACCCGAAATTAATAGGTCGTAAGCCTCACGACCATAACGGCAAGTGATGGCTCCAATTTCATCAGGAGCATTCGCATGAACGAAGGAAAGACTGAACCGAATTTCAACAGAACAAATCCATTGGCGGATTTCGACGCCATCGAAGACCTCCTAAAAGACCGCGCCGCCGCCGAGCGCGCCCTCGATCATTACCTGAATCCAAAAAAACCAGAGCCAAGCACCGATCAGCGCATCGATAGCCTGTTCTCAGTCACCGCCAAAGCCGACACCGATACGCTGCTCACCAGCACCTCGGAAACCCTGGCCTCGATAAAAGCCATGGCCGAGGACCTGGCATTCGAAGTGGAGGGCACGCGCCGGAGCGTGGCGTTGGGGATTCATCAGTTGGTGGAGCTGTGCCAGTTGCTGGTGGACAAGGCGTTGGATCAGGTCGAGGCACCGGCCAGTTCGGCCTGCCCGCCCACTTAAGGTCGGGCACCGTCCTGTGGCGAGGTAGCTTGCTCCCGCTGGGCTGCGCAGCAGACCCAAACCTGACACTTCGGTGTGTCAGACAGATTGAGTCGCTGCTGTTGGGGCCGCTTCGCGGCCCAGCGGGGATAAATCCCCTCGCCACAAAGAATGCTCGATTCTCCGTAGGCTCTACTGTGCGGACGTACACCTGATACTTCTGACAGTAGATTTTTGGAGGCATGGTTATAAGGTAGCAACAGGCGCGCTGCTAAGCGGCGATGCCGTATTGAGCTAATCCATGGAGGAGGTGTAGCGATGGCCGCCGAAGAAATCCGTATATCTCTTAACGACTTCGATAAAGACGAAAGCCCGGAGGTTCGGCTCGAGTTTTTTCGTGACAGCAAGAGTTACTTGCTCACCTTTGTCGCTTCTTCCCTGAAGGATGGACGCTACGACAAGGTGGGTATAAAAACCGATTTAAACGAAGATGGCGCACGCGACGAGCGAGATATTGAGTTGCTCACCCAGCTCGCACAGGCGGCTGTGCCTTTGCTGAAGTAAAGACCGTTTGATCGTTCCCACGCTCCGCGTGGGAATGCAGCCCGGGACGCTCCGCGTCCCTTTCCAAAGCCGAACGCGGAGCGTCCGTGGAGGCATTCCCACGCCGGAGCGTGGGAACGATCAGGCGGGTTACTGCAACGACACCTCAACCACCCCATCCGCCGTCATCGTCACCTTGCTGGTGCCCGCTTCCACGTCAGGTGTCACCGACTCCGCATCCATGGACGCGCCTTTCATCATCATCTGCGGGCGCATGTACGGTTGTGGGTAGCCGTTGGTATTGAGGTTTGATCGTTCCTACGCTCTGCGTGGGAATGCAGCCCGGGACGCTCTGCGTCCCTTTCCAAAGCCGAACGCGGAGCGTCCGTGGAGGCATTCCCACGCCGGAGCGTGGGAACGATCAGGCGGGTTACTGCAACAACACCTCAACCACCCCATCCGCCGTCATCGTCACCTTGCTGGTGCCCGCTTCCACGTCAGGTGTCACCGACTCCGCATCCATGGACGCGCCTTTCATCATCATCTGCGGGCGCATGTACGGTTGTGGGTAGCCGTTGGTGTTGAAGTTCAGGTTGACGATCTTGTAGCCCTTGCCGCCCAGGGCTTCGGTGGCCAGTTGAGCGCGGGCCTTGAAGGCGTTGACGGCGTCTTTGAGCAGGGCGTCTTCGCTGCTCTGGCGGGTGGCGGTGGCGATGGCGAAGTCCATGCCGCCCATTTTCATGTCGCCCAGCAGCTCGCCGGTGAGTTTGGACAGGGCGGCGAAGTCGGCGCTTTCCAGGCGCAGTTCGGCGCGCTCGCGCCAGCCGGTGATTTTCTGGCCCTTGTTGTCGTAGATCGGGTAGCTGTTACGGCTGCCCTGGCGCAGGGTGATGTCCTTGACCTCTTTGGCCTGGCCGATGGCTTTGTTCACCGTAGTGCTGACAGCGGCGGCGAGTTTGGCCGGGTCGGTGTTCTGTTCTTCGGTGTAGAGGGTCACGATCATCAGGTCGCGGGCCACTTCCTGGCTGACTTCGGCGCGCAGGGAAATCTGGTTGTAGTGCAGCTCATCGGCGGCCAGGGCCGGCAGGCTGGCGGCGGTGCCGAGGCTGAAGGCGAGCAGGGCGACGTGGCGACTGAACGTGTGCATGAAAGCTCCTTGGGATGGGGGCGCAGGGGTGAGGTCCGGGCCTGCGTGAAGGATAAGACTCTAGCTTTTATGGGCGAGTTCGCACAGTTACAACTTCTATACAGATGCGAAGGTCAGTGGCGCTTTTGTGGCGAGGGGATTTATCCCCGTTGGACTGCGCAGCAGTCCCTAAGATGTTTGCCTGTAAAATTTGGGGGCCGCTTCGCGCCCAGCGGGGATAAATCCCCTCGCCACAAGGGAATGCAGCGAGGCTGGAGGCTGTGGCGCTTTGCCGCATATCTGCCGCTGCAACCCGCGCCTTGGTTATACTCCGTGCGATCCGCCTGGAGCGCTCATCAGGAGAGCTCATGCTCGCCCCTTTGCAAATGACTTCCGCTTCCCGCCAGAACCTCTGGCGCCTGACATTCATCCGTATTCTGGTCCTGGCGGCCCAGGCCGGCTCCGTGGGGCTCGCCTATTGGTTCGACCTGCTGCCGCTGCCCTGGCTGCAGTTGGCGATCACCCTGGTCTGTTCCAGTGTGCTCTGCGCGCTGACGGCGATTCGCCTGCGTGCCTCGTGGCCGGTGACCGAGTTGGAATATGCGGTGCAGTTGGCCGGCGACTTGTTTATCCACAGCGCGCTGCTGTATTTCTCCGGCGGCTCCACCAACCCCTTCGTCTCTTATTACCTGGTGCCGCTGACCATCGCCGCCGTGACATTGCCGTGGCGGTATTCGCTGATCCTTTCCGGCATCGCCCTGGCGCTGTACACCTTGCTGCTGGCGCGTTTCTACCCGCTGGAAACCTTCCCCATCGCCCGGGAGAACCTGCAGATCTACGGCATGTGGCTGAGTTTCGCCCTGGCGGCGGCGGTCATCACTTTTTTTGCCGCGCGCATGGCCGAGGAGTTGCGCCGCCAGGAAGAGCTGCGGGCCATCCGCCGTGAAGAGGGCCTGCGGGACGAGCAATTGCTGGCCGTGGCGACCCAGGCCGCCGGCGCCGCCCACGAACTGGGCACACCGCTGGCGACCATGAGCGTGCTGCTCAAGGAAATGCGCCAGGACCATCATGACCCGGCACTGCAGGACGATCTCAGCGTGCTTCAGGATCAGGTCAAGCTCTGCAAGGAAACCCTGCAATACCTGGTGCGTGCCGCCGAGGCCAATCGCCGGTTGGACATCGACATGCAGGCGGTCACCTTCTGGCTCGACGATGCCCTGAACCGCTGGCACCTGATGCGCCCGGAAGCCAGTTATCGCTTCCAGTGCCTGGGCAAGGGCGTGGTGCCGCGCATGGCGCCGCCGCCAGACCTGACCCAAGCGTTGTTGAACCTGCTGAACAATGCCGCCGATGCCTGTCCCGACAACCTGGAAGTGGCGTTGGACTGGAACGCTTATGAACTGACTATCTGCATTCGCGACCACGGTGCCGGTGTGCCGCTGGCGATTGCCGAGCAGATCGGCAAGCCGTTCTATACCACCAAGGGCAAAGGTTTCGGCCTGGGCCTGTTCTTGAGCAAAGCCAGCGTGACACGCGCCGGCGGCTCGGTGAAACTCTACCCCCACGAGGAAGGCGGCACGCTCACCGAGCTGCGCCTGCCCCATGCCGACCGAGGAGACGAAACATGAGTGACGAGATCCAAGTCGACGGCGAAGAACTGCCGCACCTGTTGCTGGTGGATGACGACGCCACCTTCACCCGCGTCATGGCCCGGGCCATGTCCCGCCGCGGTTTTCGCGTGAGTACCGCAGGTTCCGCCGAGGAGGGCCTGACCATCGCCCAGGCCGACCTGCCCGACTATGCCGCCCTGGACCTGAAAATGGACGGCGATTCGGGCCTGGTGCTGTTGCCCAAGTTGCTGGAGTTGGACCCGGAGATGCGGGTGGTGATCCTCACCGGTTATTCGAGCATCGCCACCGCGGTCGAGGCCATCAAGCGCGGCGCCTGCAATTACCTGTGCAAACCGGCGGATGCCGATGACGTGCTGGCGGCGCTGTTGTCCGAGCACGCCGACCTCGACACCCTGGTGCCGGAAAACCCCATGTCGGTGGATCGCCTGCAATGGGAGCATATCCAGCGGGTGCTGACCGAGCACGAAGGCAATATCTCCGCCACCGCCCGTGCCCTGGGCATGCACCGGCGGACCTTGCAGCGCAAATTGCAAAAGCGTCCCGTGCGTCGCTGAACCTGCGCTGAACAGGTGTTGTCCACCCTCGCGACACATCGGGCCGTTGCTTTATGATCGGCCCGAGTCTGTTTTATTCTTTATCGAGCCTTAACCATGAATCAGAACGCTGAATATTCCGCGGTCAATGACGCGGTGCGCGGGCAGTTTTTCCGCCGTGTCTGGCAAATGACCACGCCGTACTGGCGCAGTGAGGAGAAGGGCAAGGCCTGGACGCTGTTGATCGCGGTCATCGCGCTGTCGTTGTTCAGCGTGGCGATCTCGGTGTGGATCAACAGTTGGTACAAGGATTTCTATAACGCCCTGCAAGAGAAGAACAGCGCGGCGTTCTGGCAGTTGATCCTGTATTTCTGCGGCATCGCAGCGGTGGCGATCCTCGGCGCCGTCTATCGCTTGTACCTCACGCAGATGCTCACCATTCGTTGGCGGGCCTGGCTCACCGAGCAGCATTTCGCTCGCTGGTTGGGCAACAAGAATTACTACCGGCTGGAGCAAGGGGGGTATACCGACAACCCGGACCAGCGGATTTCCGAAGACCTCAACAGTTTCACCACCAATACCCTGGGCCTGGGGCTGGGATTGCTGCGCACCGTGGTCAGCCTGGTGTCGTTCTCGATCATCTTGTGGGGCGTGTCCGGCAGCATCGAAGTGTTCGGCTACACCATCCCCGGCTACATGTTCTGGTGCGCCCTGGTGTATGCGGCGGTGGGCAGTTGGCTGACGCACCTGATCGGCCGACGCCTGATCGGGCTGAACAACAATCAGCAACGCTTCGAAGCCGACCTGCGTTTCTCCATGGTCCGGGTGCGTGAAAACGCCGAAAGCATTGCGCTGTACAACGGCGAACCGAACGAGAACCGCCGCCTGAGCGGGCGCTTCGGCCTGGTCTGGCATAACTTCTGGGACATCATGCGGGTGTCCAAGCGCCTGACGTTCTTCACCTCTGGCTATGGCCAGATCGCGATCATCTTCCCGTTCATCGTTGCCGCACCGCGTTACTTCGCCGGCAAGATCCAGCTGGGCGAGCTCATGCAGATCAACTCGGCCTTCGGCAATGTGCAGGAGAACTTCAGCTGGTTCATCAGCGCTTACGCCGACCTTGCCGCGTGGCGCGCCACCTGCGATCGTCTGCTGAGCTTCCGCCAGGCCATGAGTGACAACGAAGACCGCGTGCCGGCCATCGATGTGCAGAACCAGGGGAGTGCGTTGGCGGTTCATAACCTCGGCTTGGACCTGGCCGACGGTCGTCATCTGCTCGACAACGCCGACATGAGTGTGGCGCCGGGTGAGCGGGTCATGCTCAGCGGTCGTTCCGGCAGTGGCAAATCCACCCTGTTTCGCGCGATGGGGCATTTGTGGCCCGCGGGGCACGGGACGATCCGGCTTCCGGCGGCGCGTTACCTGTTCCTGCCGCAGAAACCCTATCTGCCCATTGGCAGCCTGCGGGAAGTGTTGAGTTATCCACAGGCTGGCGACGTCTACCCCAACGAACGTTATGCTCAGGTGCTGGAAACCTGCCGCCTGCCGCACTTGATCCCGCGGCTGGATGAAAGCAACCACTGGCAGCGCATGCTCTCGCCTGGCGAGCAACAACGCCTGGCCTTTGCCCGCGCATTGCTTTATGCACCGCAATGGTTGTACATGGACGAAGCCACATCGGCGATGGACGAAGAAGACGAGGCGACGCTGTACCAGGCGCTGATCGACCAGTTGCCGGGCCTGAGCATCGTCAGCGTCGGCCATCGAAGCAGTTTGAAACGTTTCCATCCGCGACATGTGCGTATCGAAAATGGCCAACTGGTGGAGCGCACCGTGACCGCTTGATGACCATCGCCGAGCATTACTGTGGCGAGGGGATTTATCCCCGCTGGGCGCGAAGCGCCCCATCAAATCACAGGTCCCTACCCATGCGGCCTGTTGACCTATCAAGGGGCTGCTACGCAGCCCAACGGGGATAAATCCCCTCGCCACAACGGCAGTCCTCAGCGAGGGCTGCCCGGTTGGGCGGTGATCGTACAACCACGTTGCGCTATGATGTTGTCATTCAGCCGCTTGCCGAGACACAGACACAATGGAAAACCCGATCGACGTACCCCGCCTTCCCCGCAAGCGCCGCAGCCTGGCGCAGGAACTGGTGACGGTGCTGACCGAGCAGATTCGCGACGGCCTGCTCAAGCGTGGCGATAAATTGCCCACCGAGTCGGCGATCATGGAAGCCCATGGCGTCAGCCGCACCGTGGTGCGCGAGGCGATTTCCCGGTTGCAGGCCGCCGGCCAGGTGGAAACCCGCCATGGCATCGGCACCTTCGTGCTGGACACGCCCAGCCCGAGCGGTTTTCGCATCGACCCGGCCACGGTGGTCACCTTGCGGGACGTACTGGCGATCCTGGAGTTGCGCATCAGCCTGGAAGTGGAATCCGCCGGGCTCGCGGCGCAGCGCCGCAGCGAAGAGCAACTGGCGACGATGCGCGCCGCCCTCGACGCCTTGAAGGAAAGCGCCGCCCACGCCAGCGACGCGGTGGCCTCGGACTTCGCCTTCCACCTGGAAATCGCCCTCTCCACCGGCAACCGCTACTTCACCGACATCATGACCCACCTGGGCACCAGCATCATCCCGCGTACCCGGCTGAACTCGGCGCGCCTGGCCCACGACGACCACCAGCACTACATGGACCGCCTGAGCCGCGAGCACGAGGAAATCTACGAAGCCATCGCCCGCCAGGACTCCGACGCGGCCCGTGCGGCCATGCGTTTGCACCTGACCAACAGCCGCGAAAGGCTGCGCCAGGCCCATGAAGAGGCCCAGGCCCAGGGCTGAAATGTGCTCGGACACGTTGGACACATGCTGTGGCGAGGGGATTTATCCCCGCTGGACTGCGAAGCAGTCCCAAGACTGATACCTCGGTGTATCAGGTTGATCTGATCGTCACTTCTGGGGTCGCTGCGCAACCCAACGGGGATAAATCCCCTCGCCACAGGGAAATGGTGTGCGCCTGTCTGACCAAATGACAGGCACGCCGTCCTACGCGCTGATCCGCAACATTTGCGGCTCGGATGTATCGGGATCCCAGCTCTCGTAGCTAACCTCATAACGAAGCTCAACCAATTGGCCGACGTAAGCTGCCAAGTCGGTATTGGTTAGCGTCATTGTCACATCCTTGCGTGGCGTACCTTCCTCGCCGTCGGTCAGAGGTGTAAACGCGCCTACCGGAGTGGGAGGCGTCGAGCCGACGCCCAGAGTCAGTCGGGCGTTCGAGTACGGGTCGAAAGCTGCATCCGGAATTTTCACGGTTAACGTCTTTGTCTTTGCCAAGCTGATCGTGACTTCCCCGGTGGCTGGAAAATCCTTGAGCATCGGTTTCGCATACGTCTTCGCCATGATGTCACTCCTTGTGAGGCGGCCTTGATCGTTGCGTACGGGCGACTCACTTTAAAGATTTCAGAAAAGGACCATAGCCGGGCGTCGCACGGCCACACTGCCGTTATGCCTCCTTCCCGTAATCTCGCCTACTGACAGAGTTGACAGTCGCGATGAGCGGTCCGGGGGACTCGCTCCCAAGTTTCATTGGCTCTCAATTTCGCCGGATGGCCCGATTTACAAGGCTTCGCGACCAACCTCCATGCCCTCACACCTGACAAAGGACGAAATACAGTTGACGTCTACATTTTAAGTTGTACGATGACCTACAACTTCTGGCCGAAGCTTAACCATCTCATACACATTTTGCGTCCCAGGGTGTTCGAATAATGAATCCACAAGAACTGAAGTCCATCCTCTCGTCTGGCCTGCTGTCGTTCCCGGTCACCGATTTCACTGCCCAAGGCGATTTCAATCGCGACAGCTACATCAAACGCCTCGAGTGGCTGGCCCCGTATGGCGCCTCTGCACTGTTCGCAGCGGGCGGCACTGGTGAATTCTTCTCCCTGGCCGCTAGCGAGTATTCGCAGGTTATCAAGACCGCCGTCGATACCTGCGCCACCAGCGTGCCAATCCTTGCCGGTGTTGGCGGTGCCACCCGCCAGGCCATCGAATACGCTCAAGAAGCCGAGCGCCTGGGCGCCAAGGGCTTGCTGCTGCTGCCGCACTACCTGACCGAAGCCAGCCAGGACGGCGTTGCCGCCCACGTTGAAGCCGTGTGCAAATCGGTGAAAATCGGCGTGGTGGTGTACAACCGCAACGTCTGCCGCCTGAACGCCACCCAGCTGGAACAACTGGCCGAGCGCTGCCCGAACCTGATCGGCTACAAGGATGGCCTGGGCGATATCGAACTGATGGTCTCGATCCGTCGTCGCCTCGGCGATCGTTTCAGCTACCTGGGCGGCCTGCCGACCGCTGAAGTCTACGCTGCGGCCTACAAGGCCTTGGGCGTGCCGGTCTACTCCTCGGCGGTGTTCAACTTCATCCCGAAAACCGCGATGGACTTCTACCACGCCATTGCCCGCGACGATCATGAGACCGTCGGCAAAATCATCGACGAGTTCTTCCTGCCTTACCTGGACATCCGCAATCGCAAGGCCGGTTACGCCGTGAGCATCGTCAAGGCCGGCGCGAAAATCGTTGGCTACGACGCAGGTCCTGTGCGCACGCCGCTGACCGATCTGCTGCCAGAAGAATACGAAGCCCTGGCCGCGCTGATCGACAAGCAAGGCAAGCAATAACAGACCCGACAAGGCCGCTGAGTAATCAGCGGCTTTTTGCGTAAGGCTCGATCGTTCCCATGCTCTGCGTGGGAATGCAGCCAGGGACGCTCGGCGTTCCTAGACAGCTTTTGTAGAAGGAGTAGCTCCGTGGCAGATGCAAAGCGTTTCGATAACTACATCAACGGTCAGTGGGTGGCCGGTGCCGACTATTGCACCAACATCAACCCGTCTGACTTGTCCGATGTCATCGGTGAATACGCCAAGGCTGACGCAGCGCAAGTCAACGCCGCCATCGAAGCCGCCCGCGCCGCGTTCCCGGCCTGGTCGACCTCGGGCATCCAGGCCCGTCACGATGCGCTGGACAAAGTCGGCAGCGAGATCCTCGCCCGCCGCGAAGAACTCGGCCAATTGCTGGCCCGGGAAGAGGGCAAGACCCTGCCTGAAGCCATCGGCGAAGTGACCCGCGCCGGCAACATCTTCAAATTCTTCGCCGGTGAATGTCTGCGCCTGTCGGGCGACTACGTGCCGTCGGTGCGCCCAGGCGTCAACGTCGAAGTCACCCGCGAAGCCCTCGGTGTGGTCGGCCTGATCACCCCGTGGAACTTCCCGATCGCCATCCCCGCGTGGAAGATCGCCCCGGCCCTGGCCTACGGCAACTGTGTGGTGATCAAGCCCGCCGAGCTGGTGCCAGGCTGCGCCTGGGCCCTGGCCGAGATCATTTCCCGCGCCGGTTTCCCGGCTGGTGCGTTCAACCTGGTGATGGGCAGCGGCCGCGTCGTCGGTGAAGTCCTGGTCAACAGCCCGAAAGTCGACGGCATCAGCTTCACCGGTTCCGTGGGCGTGGGCCGGCAGATCGCGGTCAACTGCGTGTCGCGCCAGGCCAGGGTGCAGCTGGAGATGGGCGGCAAGAACCCGCAGATCATCCTCGACGACGCCGACCTCAAGCAAGCCGTCGAACTGGCGGTGCAGAGCGCGTTCTACTCCACCGGCCAACGTTGCACGGCCTCCAGTCGCCTGATCGTCACCGCCGGCATCCACGACAAGTTCGTTGTGGCCATGGCCGAGCGCATGCAATCGATCAAGGTCGGTCATGCGTTGAAGGCCGGCACCGACATCGGCCCGGTGGTTTCCGAAGCCCAGCTCAACCAGGACTTGAAGTACATCGACATCGGCCAGAGCGAAGGCGCGCGGCTGGTCAGCGGTGGTGGTTTGGTGACGTGCGATACCGAAGGTTATTTCCTGGCGCCGACCCTGTTCGCCGACAGCGAAGCCTCGATGCGCATCAGCCGCGAAGAGATCTTCGGCCCGGTGGCCAACGTCGTGCGCGTGGCTGACTACGAGGCAGCGCTGGCCATGGCCAACGACACCGAGTTCGGTCTGTCGGCTGGTATCGCCACCACCTCGCTGAAGTATGCCAACCACTTCAAGCGCCATTCCCAGGCGGGCATGGTGATGGTCAACCTGCCCACCGCCGGCGTGGATTACCACGTGCCGTTCGGCGGGCGCAAAGGCTCGTCCTATGGTTCGCGTGAGCAAGGTCGCTACGCGCAAGAGTTCTACACCGTGGTTAAAACTTCTTACATCGGCTCCTGAAACACCGCAGAACCCTGTAGGAGCTGCCGAAGGCTGCGATCTTTTGACCTTGATTTGTGAGGTGTTCGCTCATGACTCAATTGTCTGGGGAAAGATCGCAGCCTCGTTGCACTCGGCAGCTCCTACACGGGCATAACACGACATTTACCCGCATAAAAATAAATAGTGGGAGTACATCTACATGCAAGCGACCAAGCCGACACACGTCCGCTATTTGATCCTGCTCATGCTGTTTCTGGTGACGACGATCAACTATGCCGACCGTGCCACCATCGCCATCGCTGGCTCCAGCCTGCAAAAAGACCTCGGTATCGATGCCGTCACCCTCGGTTATATCTTCTCCGCTTTCGGCTGGGCCTATGTGGCCGGGCAGATTCCCGGCGGCTGGCTGCTCGACCGTTTCGGCTCGAAAAAAATCTATGCCTTGAGCATTTTCACCTGGTCGCTGTTCACCGTGCTGCAAGGCTATGTGGGTGAATTCGGCATGTCCACGGCTGTGGTTGCGCTGTTCATGCTGCGCTTCCTGGTTGGGCTGGCCGAAGCGCCGTCCTTCCCGGGCAACGCACGGATCGTCGCCGCCTGGTTCCCCACCGCAGAACGCGGCACCGCCTCGGCGATCTTCAACTCGGCGCAGTATTTCGCCACCGTGTTGTTCGCACCGCTGATGGGCTGGATCGTCTACCGTTTCGGCTGGCAGCACGTGTTCATCGTGATGGGCGTGATCGGCATCGTGTTCTCGCTGATCTGGCTGAAAGTGATCTACAGCCCGCGTCAGCACCCGATGATCAACGAGGCCGAGTTCAATCACATCGCCGCCAACGGCGCGATGGTCGACATGGACCAGGACAAGGGCAAGGAAAAGAAAGCCGACGGTCCGAAGTGGGATTACATCCGTCAACTGCTGACCAACCGCATGATGCTGGGCGTATACCTGGGCCAGTACTGCATCAACGGCATCACGTACTTCTTCCTGACCTGGTTCCCGGTGTACCTGGTGCAGGAACGCGGCATGACCATCCTCAAGGCCGGATTCATCGCGTCCTTGCCGGCCATCTGCGGTTTCATCGGCGGCGTGCTGGGCGGGGTGATTTCCGACTACCTGCTGCGCAAGGGCCACTCGCTGACCTTCGCCCGCAAAGCGCCGATCATCGCCGGCCTGCTGGTGTCCAGCAGCATCGTGGCGTGCAACTACGTGGACATCGAATGGATGGTGGTGGGCTTCATGGCCCTGGCCTTCTTCGGTAAAGGCGTCGGAGCGCTGGGCTGGGCCGTGGTTTCCGACACGTCGCCAAAACAGATCGCCGGCCTGAGTGGTGGCCTGTTCAACACCTTCGGCAACCTGGCATCGATCACTACGCCAATCGTCATCGGCTACATCATCAGCTCCACTGGCTCGTTCAAATGGGCACTGGTGTTCGTCGGTTGCAACGCGCTGATGGCGGTGTTCAGCTACCTGGTCATCGTCGGGCCGATCAAGCGTGTCGTGCTCAAGGAACCAACGGCCAAGGATGCCGGCATCTCCAGCCTGTCCGAAGCTAAATCCTGAAGGAGCGGCAGCAATGCAATTGATTGAACATGCCGACTCGCCCCGTTACATCCGCTTGCATGAGCGGGACAACGTGGTGATCGTCGTCAACGACCAGGGCGTACCGGCCGGGACCGAGTTCCCGGACGGCCTGGTCACCGTGGACTTTGTGCCCCAGAGCCACAAGGTCACGCTGCAGGATATTCCCGAGGGTGGCGAGGTGATTCGCTACGGCCAGGTCATTGGCTACGCGTTGCAACCGATCCCCCGTGGCAGCTGGGTCAAGGAAGACCAGTTGCGCATGCCCACCGCGCCGCCGCTGGACAGCCTGCCGCTGTCCACCGATGTGCCGGAGGCCGATGCGCCGCTGGAGGGCTACACTTTCGAGGGTTATCGCAACGCCGACGGCACCGTTGGCACGCGCAACATCCTGGGCATCACCACCACGGTGCAGTGCGTGACCGGGGTGCTGGACCATGCGGTCAAGCGCATCAAGGATGAGCTGCTGCCCAAGTACCCGAACGTCGATGACGTGGTGGCGCTGACCCACAGCTATGGCTGTGGCGTGGCGATCACCGCCACCGACGCCTACATCCCGATTCGTACCGTGCGCAACCTGGCACGCAACCCGAACCTGGGAGGCGAGGCACTGGTGATCAGCCTGGGCTGCGAGAAATTGCAGGCCGGGCAGGTGATGCATGAGAACGACAGCTCGGTGGACCTCAGCGAGCCGTGGTTGTATCGCTTGCAGGATTCGAGTCACGGTTTCACCGAAATGATCGAGCAGATCATGGAATTGGCCGAGACCCGCCTGAAGAAACTCGACCTGCGCCGTCGCGAAACCGTGCCGGCCTCGGAGCTGATCCTGGGCATGCAGTGCGGCGGCAGCGATGCGTTTTCCGGCATCACCGCCAACCCGGCCCTGGGTTATGCCTCGGACCTGTTGCTCCGGGCGGGGGCAACGGTGATGTTTTCCGAAGTCACCGAAGTGCGCGATGCGATCTACCTGCTGACCTCCCGGGCGCAAACCCAGGAAGTCGCCCAGGAGCTGGTGCGGGAGATGGACTGGTACGACCGCTACCTGGCCAAGGGCGAGGCCGATCGCAGTGCCAACACCACGCCTGGCAACAAGAAGGGCGGGCTGTCGAACATCGTCGAAAAATCCCTGGGCTCGATCGTCAAGTCTGGCAGCAGCGCGATCAACGGTGTGCTCGGTCCGGGCGAGCGCTTCAAGCAAAAGGGCCTGATCTTCTGCGCCACGCCGGCCAGTGATTTTGTCTGCGGCACCTTGCAACTGGCGGCGGGGATGAACCTGCATGTGTTCACCACCGGCCGGGGCACGCCGTACGGCTTGGCCATGGCCCCAGTGGTGAAGGTCTCGACCCGTACCGAACTGGCCCAGCGCTGGCCGGACCTGATCGACATCGACGCCGGTCGGATCGCCACCGGACGGGCGACCATCGAAGAGTTGGGTTGGGAGCTGTTCCACTACTACCTGGACGTGGCCAGCGGCAAGAAGCAAACCTGGGCCGAGCGGCACAAGCTGTACAACGACATCACCTTGTTCAACCCGGCGCCGATTACCTGACCTAGCGTTGTCGTTGATCGTTCCCACGCTCCGCGTGGGAATGCCTCTGCGGACGCTCCGCGTTCGGATCTTGGGACGCGGAGCGTCCTTGGCTGCATTCCCACGCAGAGCGTGGGAACGATCAGTGGGAAAGTGGCTTATCATTAGCCACCTAACGACACCCCTCTCAAGGTCCCCGGCATGCTGGCAATTTTCCTCGAAACCCTGAACGTCACCGCGCCGGTGTTTGCCATGCTGTTTCTGGGGGTGTTGCTCAAGCGCATCGACTGGATCAACGACAACTTCATCCACATCGCCTCGTCCCTGGTGTTCAACGTCACCATGCCGGCGCTGTTGTTCCTTGGCATCCTGCATGCCGACTTGCATGCGGCCTTGCAACCTGACCTGCTGATCTATTTCTCCGTCGCCACCCTGGTGAGCTTTGCGATGGCCTGGGGCTGGGCGATCTGGCGTTGCCTGCGGGAAGATCGCGGCATCTACACCCAAGGTGCGTTCCGCGGCAACAACGGGGTCATCGGCCTGGCGCTGGCGGCGAGCATGTATGGCGACTACGGGATTTCCCTGGGGGCGATTCTCGCGGCGCTGGTCATCCTGTTCTACAACACCTTGTCGACCATCGTCCTGGCGGTCTACAGCCCGGTGATCAAGTCCGACCCGTGGAGCATCTGCAAAAGCGTGATCAGCAATCCGCTGATCATCAGCGTGATCGTCGCCGCGCCGTTCGCCTACTGGCAGATCGGCGTGCCCAACTGGTTCGAGACCTCGGCCAAGTACCTGTCGCAAATGACCTTGCCCCTGGCGCTGATCTGCATCGGCGGCACGCTATCGCTGGCGGCCCTGCGCAAGAGCGGCAAGATGGCCCTGAGTTCGAGCCTGGTGAAAATGGTCGGCCTGCCGCTGGTGGCTACCCTCGGTGCCTGGCTCTGGGGCTTTCGCGGGGCGGAACTGGGGATCCTGTTCCTGTACTTCGGAAGCCCCACCGCCGCCGCGAGCTTCGTCATGGCACGGGCGGCCGATGGCAACCATGAACTGGCGGCGGCGATCATCGTGATCACCACCTTGATGGCGGCGATTACCACCAACCTGGGGATCTTTGTGTTGCAGTGGGGTGGGTGGATCTAGGTTCTGAGAGGACGGTGTGCTTGAGGGCCAATCGCGAGCAAGCTCGCTCCCACAGGAGGTTCGTGGCGTACACAAATTTTGTGTTCAGCGCCGGTCAACTGTGGGAGCGAGCTTGCTCGCGATAGCGATCTAACGATCACTCCGGCTTCTGGTAGCTATCGATCACTTCCTGCGCCGCCCGAAACGCATCGATCGCCGCCGGTACGCCCGCGTACACCGCGCAATGCAGCAACGCCTCGCGAATCTCTTCCACCGTGCAACCGTTGTTCAGCGCGCCGCGCACGTGGCCTTTGAGTTCCTGCGGGCACTTGAGGGCGGTGAGGGCGGCGAGGGTGATCAGGCTTCGGGTCTTCAGCGGCAGCCCCTCGCGTTGCCAGACACTGCCCCAGGCATGTTCGTTGACGAAGTCTTGCAACGGCTGGGTGAACTCGGTGGCGTTGCCCAGGGCGCGGTCGACGAACGCGTCGCCCATGACCTGGCGACGCATGTCCAGGCCGGTCTTTGGAGTGTCGGTCATGGCAAATCCCTCTTGTGATGTTGGCGGCGCCAGGCGCGCAGGGAGGTGAACAGCAAAAACGCGAGCAGGGCCGGCAGCACATAGAACAGCATCAGCCGTTCCAGTTGGCCGGCCAGGGGCATGCCGGTGGTGAACGACACCACGTGCAGCCCGTAGGCCAGGTACAAGCCCAGGAACAACAGGCCTTCGGCACGGGTGACGCGATAACCGGAATAGAACACCGGCAGGCACAGCACCGCCACGCCGAGCATCACCGGCAGGTCGAAATCCAGGGCGTTCGGCGAGACCGACAGTGGCGTGGGCGCGGCGAGGGCGGTGACCCCCAGCACGCCCAGCAGGTTGAACAGGTTGCTGCCGATCACGTTGCCCACCGCAATGTCCCGCTGGCCCCGCAAAGCGGCGATCAGCGAAGTGGCGAGCTCCGGCAGCGAGGTGCTGACGGCGACGATGGTCAGGCCGATGATGCGTTCCGAGAGCCCGAGGTCCGTCGCCACTTCCACCGCCGCTCCCAGCAACAGGTGCCCGGCGAAAACCAGCATCGCCAGGCCCGACGCAATCATCAACACACTCTTGAGCCAGGACAGGTGGGCCACGTCGCCCCCCACCGGGTGCGGTCGCCCCGAATGCCGTGACTGGCGCAGCAACAGCCCGAGGTACACCGCCAGGGCCAGCAGAAGCCAGACGCCGTCCAACCGGGTCAGTTCTTCGTTCCAGGCCAGCACGAACACCAGCAGGCTGGCACCGATCATCAGTGGGATGTCCAGGCGCACCAGTTGGCGCGAGACGCGTAACGGAATGATCAGCGCCGACAACCCGAGGGTGACGAGGATGTTGAAGATGCCGCTGCCGATCACGCTGCCCACGGCGATGTCGGCGTTCTGTGCCAGGGTCGCCTGCAGGCTGACGGCCATTTGCGGCGCGCTGCTGCCGAAGGCGACGACGGTCAGGCCGATGATCAGTGGTCGTACCTGCAAGCGGGCCGCCAGGCCCACGGCGGCGCGCACCAGCAGTTCGGCGCCGCCGATCAGCAACAGCAGAGCGCCGAGCAATTCCATCAGGCTGAGCAGCGGTAGGGCGGTGAGTAGGGAAATGGCCGGGCTCCGTCTATCAATCGTCGAGGGCTTGCACGCGCACCCGTGCGGTGCCGCTGCGCAGCATGCCCAGTTGCTCGGCGGCTTCGCGGGACACGTCGATCAAACGGCCTCGGGAGTATGGGCCACGGTCGTTGATGCGCACCACCACGCTGTTATTGTTGCCCAGGTTGGTGATTTTCACCCGAGTGCCGAACGGCAACTGGCGATGGGCGGCGGTCAGGCCGTTCTGGTTGAAACGCTCGCCGCTGGCGGTGCGCTTGCCATGGTGCCTGGCACCGTAATAAGAGGCGACGCCGGTCTGGTCGTAGCCGTGTGGATCGACCGTCCCGCTCTGGCTGGCGCAACCGGCCAGCAAGGACAGCAGGGCGCAGGCGCCGAGGAGACGCTTCATTCAATGACCCCATGATCGTACCCACGCTCTGCGTGGGAATGCAGCCCGTGACGCTCTGCGTCACAAAAAGCGGACGCGGAGCGTCCAGTGAGGCGTTCCCACGCAGAGCGTGGGAACGATCACCGTCTAGCAATCAGCCCTCGAGCTTGCTTTTCAGCAGTTCGTTGACCTGTTGCGGGTTGGCCTTGCCCTTGGAGGCTTTCATGGCCTGGCCGACGAAGAAGCCGAACATCTTGCCGCGCTTGGCTTCGTCTGCCGCACGGTATTGTTCGACCTGCTCGGCGTTGGCCGCGAGCATTTCATCGAGCACGGCGCTGATCGCCCCGGTGTCGGTGACCTGCTTCAAGCCGCGCTTCTCGATGATTTCGTCGGCGCTGCCTTCACCATTGGCCATGGCTTCGAACACCATCTTGGCGATCTTGCCGGAAATGGTGTTGTCCTTGATCCGCAGCAGCATTCCGCCCAGTTGCTCGGCCGAGACCGGCGACTCATCGATTTCCAGGCCTTGCTTGTTCAACAGGCTGCCCAACTCGACCATCACCCAGTTGGCCGCCAGCTTGGCGTCGCCGCCGATGCTCACGACTTTTTCGAAGTAATCGGCCTGTTCGCGGCTGGTGGCCAGGACGTTGGCGTCATAGCTCGACAGGCCGAACTGCGCCTGGAAGCGCTCGCGTTTCTGCGGCGGCAGTTCCGGCAGGGTGGCGCGCACGTCATTGAGGAACGAGTCCTCGATGACCACCGGCAGCAGGTCCGGGTCGGGGAAGTAACGGTAGTCGTTGGCTTCTTCCTTGCTGCGCATCGGACGGGTCTCGTCCTTGTTCGGGTCATACAGGCGGGTTTGCTGGATGACCTTGCCGCCGTCCTCGATCAGTTCGATCTGGCGCTGGATCTCGCTGTTGATCGCCTTCTCGATGAAGCGGAACGAGTTGACGTTCTTGATCTCGCAGCGGGTGCCGAACTCGACCTGGCCCTTGGGCCGGATCGACACGTTGCAGTCGCAGCGCAGCGAGCCTTCGGCCATGTTGCCGTCGCAGATGCCCAGGTAGCGCACCAGTGCGTGGATCGCCTTGACGTAGGCCACGGCTTCCTTGGCGCTGCGCATGTCCGGCTCGGAGACGATCTCCAGCAGCGGCGTGCCGGCACGGTTCAGGTCGATGCCGGTGGCGCCGTTGAACTCTTCGTGCAGGCTTTTGCCGGCGTCTTCTTCCAGGTGCGCCCGGGTGATGCCGACGCGCTTGACCGTGCCGTCTTCCAGGGCGATGTCCAGGTGGCCCTTGCCGACGATCGGCAGTTCCATCTGGCTGATCTGGTAGCCCTTGGGCAGGTCCGGGTAGAAGTAGTTCTTGCGGGCGAACACGTTGTGCTGGCCGATCTCGGCGTCAATCGCCAGGCCGAACATCACTGCCATGCGCACGGCTTCGGCGTTGAGCACTGGCAGCACGCCGGGCATGCCCAGGTCGACCAGGCTGGCCTGGGTGTTGGGCTCGGAGCCGAATGTGGTGGAGCTACCGGAAAAGATTTTCGACCGGGTGGTGAGCTGGGTATGAATCTCCAGCCCGATCACGACTTCCCATTGCATGTGTTTCTCCTCAGAAGCCGGTTGGGGTGCGGGTGTGCCAGTCAGTGTTCTGCTGGTACTGGTGCGCCACATTGAGCAGGCGGCCTTCCTGGAAGTACGGCGCGAGCAACTGTACACCTACCGGCAGGCCATCGACGAAACCGGCCGGCATGGACAGGCCCGGCAAGCCGGCGAGGTTGGCGGTGATGGTGTAGACGTCTTCCAGGTATTCGGCGACCGGGTCGCTGTTCTTGGCGCCGAGCTTCCAGGCCGGGTTCGGCGTGGTCGGGCCGAGAATGATGTCGACCTCGTTGAAGGCGGCCATGAAGTCGTTCTTCACCAGGCGGCGGATTTTCTGCGCCTTGAGGTAGTAGGCGTCGTAGTAACCGGCGGACAGCGCATAGGCGCCGACCATGATCCGGCGCTGCACTTCGGCACCGAAGCCTTCGCCACGGGAGCGCTTGTACAGGTCGATCAGGTTTTCCGGGTTCTCGCAGCGATAGCCGAAGCGCACACCGTCGAAGCGCGACAGGTTCGAGGACGCTTCCGCCGGGGCGATCACGTAGTACGCCGGAATCGCGTGCTGCATGTTCGGCAGGCTGATTTCCTTGATGACCGCGCCGAGCTTCTCCAGCTCTTTGACGCTGTTGTGGACCAACTCGGCGATGCGCGGGTCGAGGCCGGCGCTGAAGTATTCCTTCGGCACGCCGATGCGCAGGCCTTGCAGCGAGCCGTTGAGGCTGGCGCTATAGTCCGGCACGGGCTCATCGATGCTGGTGGAATCGTTCGGGTCGAAGCCGGCCATGCCTTGCAGCAGGATCGCGCAGTCTTCGGCGGTGCGCGCCAGCGGGCCGCCCTGGTCGAGGCTGGAGGCGTAGGCGATCATGCCCCAGCGCGAGACACGACCGTAGGTCGGCTTGAGGCCGGTGAGGTTGGTGAACGCCGCTGGCTGGCGAATCGAGCCGCCGGTGTCGGTGGCGGTAGCGGCCGGCAACAGGCGCGCGGCCACGGCGGCGGCGGAACCGCCGGACGAGCCGCCCGGTACGTGTTCCAGGTTCCATGGGTTCTTCACGGCGCCGTAGTGGCTCGACTCGTTGGCCGAGCCCATGGCGAATTCGTCCATGTTGGTCTTGCCCAGGGTCACGGTGCCAGCGGCGGCCAGCTTGGCGACCACGGTGGCGTCGTACGGGGCCTTGAAGTTGTCGAGCATCTTCGAGCCGCAGCTGGTGCGGATGCCCTGGGTGCAGAACAAGTCCTTGTGGGCAATCGGCGCACCGAGCAGGGCGCCGGTTTCACCGTTGGCGCGACGGGCGTCGGCGGCCTTGGCCTGGCTCAGGGCCAGCTCCTGGGTGAGGCTGATGAAGCTGTTGAGCTGCGGGTCGAGTTGGGCGATGCGCGCCAGCAGGACCTGGGTCAGCTCTTCGGAAGAAAACTTTTTGTCGGCGAGTCCGCGGGCGATCTCGGCCAGGGTCATGTGATGCATGAGAGGCTCTTTCCCTTTAGTCGATGACTTTCGGAACCAGGTACAGGCCGTTTTCGACCGCTGGTGCGATGGACTGGTAGGCCTCGCGGTGATTGGACTCGGTCACGACGTCGGCGCGCAGGCGCTGGCTGGCTTCCAGTGGGTGGGCCAGCGGTTCGATACCGTCGGTGTCGACCGCCTGCATCTCGTCGACCAGCCCCAGAATGCTGTTCAGGGCAGAAGTAATGTGTGGAAGATCGGCTTCATTGAGGCCCAGACAGGCCAGATGAGCGATTTTTTCCACGTCGGAGCGTTCAAGCGCCATGGGATTCTCCAGTGGAAAACAAAACGGACGCAGTCTGTCCGTGTGTTAGATTGTCGGAACACTACCGCATTTCTACGGTCTTACGGCCGCGATTGTGGGGTTTGGTGCACAGAAAAGCAGCCAATTTAACATATTGGCGCCTTGCCCAAAATCCCTGTCGTTGTTAGAGTTTGCCGCACTTTTTTACCCACGCGTTGCCTAGGGTCCCTTTCCCATGTTCAAGAAACTGCGTGGCATGTTTTCCAGCGATCTTTCAATCGACCTGGGCACTGCCAACACCCTTATTTACGTGCGCGAGCGCGGTATCGTCCTGAATGAACCCTCGGTCGTGGCCATCCGCACCCACGGTAACCAGAAGAGTGTCGTGGCTGTCGGTACGGAAGCCAAGCGCATGCTGGGCCGTACACCGGGCAACATCGCGGCCATTCGCCCAATGAAGGACGGCGTGATCGCCGACTTCAGCGTCTGCGAAAAGATGCTGCAGTACTTCATCAACAAGGTTCACGAAAACAGCTTTTTGCAGCCCAGCCCTCGTGTGCTGATCTGCGTTCCATGCAAGTCCACCCAGGTAGAGCGTCGCGCTATCCGTGAATCGGCCCTCGGTGCCGGTGCCCGTGAAGTGTTTCTGATCGAAGAACCCATGGCCGCTGCCATCGGTGCCGGGCTGCCGGTGGAAGAAGCCCGCGGCTCGATGGTCGTCGACATCGGTGGCGGTACCACTGAAATCGCGCTGATCTCCCTCAACGGTGTGGTCTACGCCGAATCCGTACGTGTGGGCGGCGACCGTTTCGACGAAGCGATCATCACTTATGTACGTCGCAACTACGGCAGCCTGATCGGCGAATCCACCGCCGAGCGTATCAAGCAGGAAATCGGCACGGCCTACCCAGGCGGTGAAGTGCGTGAAGTCGACGTGCGCGGTCGCAACCTGGCCGAAGGCGTTCCACGGGCCTTTACCCTCAATTCCAACGAAGTGCTCGAAGCGCTGCAAGAGTCGCTGGCGACCATCGTCCAGGCCGTCAAGAGCGCCCTGGAGCAGTCGCCGCCGGAACTGGCCTCGGATATCGCCGAGCGCGGCCTGGTGTTGACCGGTGGTGGTGCGCTGTTGCGTGACCTCGACAAGCTGTTGGCCCAGGAAACCGGCCTGCCGGTGATCGTTGCCGAAGACCCGTTGACCTGCGTTGCCCGCGGCGGTGGCCGTGCATTGGAAATGATGGACAAACACACCATGGACCTGCTCTCCAGCGAATAAGTCTGGCGCAGTGGCCTATGTTGTTCGCTCTCGGGCAGCACTTTGCAGTGCTGCCCGTTGGCGTTTATCTTCTGTCATTCGTATCCAGGCCGGTTTGATGCCGTATGAATAAAGAAAACATTTGCCTGGGAGGAGCGGCCTATTAAACCGCTTTTCGCCAAAGGCCCCTCATTGGGTGTGCGCCTGCTGGTGCTGACCGTGCTATCGGTCGCGCTGATGGTGGTCGATGCCCGCTTCACGCTGCTCAAGCCTGTACGCAGCCAGATGTCGCTGGTGTTGATGGAATCCTATTGGATCACCGACCTGCCGCAGCGCTTGTGGCAAGGTGTCGCCAGCCAATTTGGCAGTCGGACCGAACTGGTCGCCGAAAACGAAAAACTCAAGACCGAAAACCTGCTGTTGCAGGGGCGCATGCAGAAGCTGGCGGCCCTCACCGAGCAGAACGTGCGACTGCGCGAGTTGCTCAACTCCTCCGCACTGGTCAACGAGAAGGTCGAAGTGGCCGAGTTGATCGGCATGGACCCCAACCCCTTCACCCATCGCATCCTGATCAACAAGGGCGAGCGCGACGGTGTGGTCCTCGGCCAACCGGTGCTCGATGCCCGGGGCCTGATGGGCCAGGTGGTGGAGTTGATGCCCTATACGTCTCGCGTGCTGTTGTTGACCGATACCACCCACAGCATTCCGGTGCAGGTCAACCGCAATGGCCTGCGGGCGATTGCCAGCGGCACCGGCAACCCGGAGCGCCTGGAACTGCGGCACGTGGCCGATACCGCCGATATCAAGGAAGGCGACCTGCTGGTCAGTTCCGGCCTCGGCCAGCGTTTCCCGGCTGGGTATCCGGTGGCGACGGTCAAGGAAGTCATCCATGACTCCGGCCAGCCGTTCGCCATTGTGCGCGCGGTGCCGACGGCGGCGCTGAATCGCAGCCGCTACCTGCTGCTGGTCTTCAGCGACAACCGCACGCCCGAAGAGCGCGCCAACGACGCTGCCGTGGCCCAGGAAGCCCAGGATCGGCAGGGCGGCGAGCCGGCCGCCCCGGCTACGGCTGCGCCGGCGCCAGTCCCTGCCATCGTGCCAAAACCACCCGTGCCTGCACCGGCTCCGGCAGCAACGCCGGCGGCCGCACCGGCCGCGCCTGCTGCGAAACCGACCCGGTCGGCCACCCACGCGCCCACCGCGCAGCCTGCTCAGCCAGCCCGGCCCGCGGCCAAACCGCCAGCCTCCACGCCGGCCACCGCGCCAGCCACCAGGGGAGCACGAGAAGAATGAGCAGTACCCAATCCGGTAACGGCTGGATGGTCTGGTTGACCTTCGCCATCGGCCTGTTGCTCAGCGTTTCACCGCTGCCGCAGTTCATGGAAATCCTGCGCCCCCTGTGGCTGGCCCTGTTGCTGGCCTTCTGGGCGCTGGCCTTGCCCCACAAGGTCGGCATGGTTACCGCCTGGTGCCTGGGCCTGGCCGAGGACGTGCTTTACGGCACGTTGCTGGGGCAGAACGCGTTGATCCTGACGCTGATCACTTTCCTGGTGCTGTCGCTGCAACAACGCTTGCGGATGTTCCCCATGTGGCAGCAGTGCCTGGTGATCCTGGTGATCTTCGGCCTGGCGCAACTGGTGCAGCTGTGGCTCAGCGCGCTGACCGGCAATCGCCAGCCAACCCTGGCGCTGGTCTTGCCAGCCCTGGTCAGTGCCTTGCTCTGGCCATGGGTCAGCTTCGGTTTGCGTGGCCTGCGCCTGCGTTTCAAAATCAACTGATTCGGTCAGGCATTGGCCTTGATAGGGAGATGTCTTGATGAAACCGCTTTACCTCGCCTCAGGCTCGCCGCGTCGGCGTGAGCTGCTCACGCAGATCGGCGTGCCCTTTACCGCCATTGGCGCGGACATCGATGAAACACCCCAGGATCACGAAACCCCCTCGGCCTATGTCGAGCGCCTGGCGCGCGGCAAGGCCGAGGCTGGACGACGAGCCCTGGACACCGGTGTGGAGGGCTGCGTGCTCGGTGCGGACACCGCCGTGGTGCTGGAGGGGCGGATTCTCGGCAAGCCAGTGGATCAGGCCGACGCCTTGTCCATGCTGCTGAGCCTGTCCGGTCGCGACCATGAAGTGCTGACCGCCATTGCCGTGCTGGACGGCTCGCGCTGCGAGTCACAGGTGGTGCGCAGTCGGGTGCGTTTTCGTCCCATCACCGAACAGGAAGCGCTGGCCTATTGGGCCAGCGGCGAACCCCGGGACAAGGCCGGCAGCTATGGTATCCAAGGGTTGGGCGCGGTGTTCGTCGCCGGGCTCGAAGGCAGCTATTCAGCCGTGGTCGGCCTGCCCCTGTGCGAAACCGCAGAACTGCTGGGCCATTTCGGCATACCCTGTTGGCAAACCTTGAGCGCGCGCTGAGCGCCGTCTGACTTGATGCGGCCATTATCGTGAACATGCCTGAACGAGACCCTGCCATGAGTGAAGAGATCCTGATCAACATCACGCCGATGGAATCGCGCGTGGCGGTGGTTGAAAACGGTGTGCTGCAAGAGGTCCACGTCGAGCGCACGCAAAAGCGTGGCATCGTTGGCAATATCTACAAGGGCAAGGTGGTGCGAGTGCTACCGGGCATGCAGGCGGCCTTCGTCGACATCGGCCTGGACCGCGCGGCGTTCATCCATGCGTCGGAAATTTCCATGCGCGAAGGGCCGGCCGTGGAGAGCATCAGCGCGCTGGTGCATGAAGGCCAGAGCCTGGTGGTGCAGGTCACCAAGGACCCCATCGGCTCCAAGGGCGCGCGCCTGACTACGCAGTTGTCGATTCCGTCGCGCTATCTGGTGTACATGCCGCGTACCGCCCATGTCGGTATTTCCCTGAAAATCGAAGACGAAGCCGAGCGCGAGCGCCTCAAGCAGGTGGTCAGCGATTGTGTGGAAAAAGAAGGTATCAAAGAAACTGGCGGGTTCATCCTGCGCACCGCCGCCGAAGGGGCCGGAGCCGATGAGATCCTCATGGACATCCGCTACCTGCGAAGGCTCTGGGACCAGATCGCCGCGCAGATCAAGACCATCGCCACCCCCAGCGTGATCTACGAAGACCTGGGCCTGGCGTTGCGCACGCTACGGGACCTGGTCAGCCCCAAGATCGAGAAAATCCGCATCGACTCCCGGGAAACCTTCCAGAAAACCACGCAGTTCGTCGCCGAACTGATGCCGGAAATCGCCGATCGCCTGGAACATTACCCTGGCGAGCGGCCGATTTTCGACCTGTACGGGGTCGAGGACGAAATCCAGAAAGCCCTGGAGCGCAAGGTGCCGCTCAAGTCCGGCGGTTACCTGGTGGTCGATCCGGCCGAAGCCATGAGCACCATCGACGTCAACACCGGGGCGTTCGTCGGCCATCGCAACCTGGAAGAAACCATCTTCAAGACCAACCTGGAAGCCGCCACGGCGATTGCCCGCCAGCTGCGCCTGCGCAACCTGGGCGGGATCATCATCATCGACTTCATCGACATGGAAGATGAAGAGCACCAGCGCCAGGTGCTGCGGACCCTGGAAAAACAACTCGAACGCGATCACGCCAAGACCAACATCATCGGGATCACCGAACTGGGCCTGGTGCAAATGACCCGCAAGCGCACCCGCGAAAGCCTCGAGCAGGTGCTGTGCGAGCCGTGCAGCAGTTGCCAGGGGCGCGGCAAGCTCAAGACCCCGGAAACCGTGTGTTACGAAATCTTCCGGGAAATCCTCCGGGAGGCGCGCGCCTACCAGGCGACCGGCTATAGAGTGTTGGCCAACCAGAAAGTGGTGGATCGCCTGCTCGACGAGGAGTCAGGCAATGTCGCGGAGTTGGAAGCGTTTATCGGACGCACCATTCGTTTCCAGGTCGAAACCATGTATTCCCAGGAACAATACGACGTGGTGTTGCTCTGAAGAGCTTGGGAAGCGGCGGGCCCGCGGATTTGATTGTCTTTGCCAGGGGAGCCCACTGACATGGAGCGTCTGACACGCATGATTGCGACGCTGACCCGTTGGGGGCTGGGGCTTTGCGCCCTGTTGCTGGTGTTGCTGGCGTTGTACGTCAGCCTCGGTCGCGAGCTGGTCCCGCTGGTGGCCGAATACCGCGCCGAGGTCGAGACCCGCGCGGGTGCCGCCTTGGGCATGCCTGTGCACATCGGCAGCCTGGACGGCAGTTGGGACGCTTTGGCACCGATCCTGGCGGCGCGCGACGTGGTGGTCGGCGAGGGCCCCAATGCCTTGCACCTGGACCAGGTGCGGGCCGTGCCTGACCTGTGGGGCAGCCTGCTGGCGCGTCAGGTGCGCATCGCCCACCTGGAAGTCAGTGGCCTGAAGATCAGCCTCAAGGAAGGCGCCGACGGCAAGTGGGCTTTGGAAGGCCTGCCGGTGAAGGACGAGCAGCCCCTCGATCCGCAGCAACTGCTCGAACGCATGCAAGTGGTCGCCAAGCTCTCGGTGCTCGATAGCCAGGTGACCTTGCAACCCGTCGAGCAACCGCCGTTGACCTTGACCTACGTCGGCTTGAGCCTGCGCACCGGCGCCACCCGCCAGCGCCTGGATGCACGCCTGACCCTGCCTGACGGGCAGCCGGTGGCGATCAACCTGCGCACCCGCCTGCGCGCCAGCGACTGGAAGAACGGCCAGGCCGATGCCTATTTGAGCCTGCCGCAAAGCGACTGGTCCAAATGGCTGCCGAAACGCCTGACCCAACAATGGAATTTCTCCCGGATCCAGGCCGGCGGTGAGTTCTGGCTCAGTTGGGGCGAGGGCACGGTGCAAAGCGCAGCCATGCGCCTGAACGCGCCGCAGCTCCAGGGCGCCTACGGCGAACGCAAGCCGGTACAGATCCACAACCTGGCCCTCAACGCTTATTTCCAGCGCGGTAGCCAAGGGTTCACCGCGACCTTCGATTCCCTGGCGATGAACCTGGGCGAGACCCGCTGGGAATCGCACCTGCAACTGCAACAAACCGCCGCCACCGAGCAGGCCGAGGAGCGTTGGCACCTGCAGGCCGACCGCCTCGACCTGACCCCGCTCACGCCTTTGCTCAATGCCCTGGCACCGTTGCCCGACGGCCTGGCCACGACGATTGATCGGCTCAAGGTGACCGGTGGCCTGCGCAACGTGCTGCTGGACTACCGGCCGCAGAACACCGGTGACCAGAAAGTCAGCTTCGCCACCAACCTGGACACTGTCGGCTTTGATGCCTATCGCGGGGCTCCGGCGGCGCGCAACGTCTCCGGCAGCCTGAGCGGCGACCTGGGCGGCGGCGAACTGCGCATGGACAGCAAGGACTTTTCCCTGCACCTGGACCCGATCTTCGCCAAGCCCTGGCAGTACTTGCAGGCCAATGCCCGGCTGACCTGGAAGCTCGACAAGCAAAGCTTCACCCTGATCGCGCCGTATCTGAAGGTGCTGGGCGAGGAGGGTCGGATCGCCGGCGACTTCCTGATTCGCCTGCATTTGGACCACAGCCAGGAGGACTACATGGACCTGCGGGTCGGCCTGGTGGACGGTGACGGGCGTTACACTGCCAAGTACCTGCCGGCGGTCCTCAGTCCGGCGCTGGATGAGTGGTTGCGCACGGCCATCGTCAAGGGCGCGGTGGACCAAGGCTTTTTCCAGTATCAAGGCTCGCTCAATCACGGTGCCGGGGACGCGGCGCGCAGCATCAGCCTGTTTTTCAAGGTGCATGACGCCGAACTGGCGTTCCAGCCGGGCTGGCCTTCGGTCAGCAAGGTCAGCGGCGATGTCTTCGTCGAAGACAGCGGCGTGCGCATCTATGCCAGCCAGGGGCAGTTGCTCGATACCCAGGTCAAGGATGTTTCGGTGAACATTCCCCATGTACCGACCGGCCAGAGCTCTCATCTGCTGCTGGACGGCGGGTTCGCCGGTGGGTTGGGCGACGGTTTGAAAATCCTCCAGAGCGCACCGATCGGGACCGCCGAGACGTTCGCCGGCTGGGAAGGCGAGGGCGACCTGAAAGGCAGCGTGAAGCTGGATATACCGCTGGTCAAAGGCGAGCAACCGAAGATCCTGGTGGACTTCGCCACCGACCAGGCTCGTCTCAAACTCAGCGAGCCGGCGCTGGAGCTGACCCAGCTCAAGGGCGATTTCCGCTTCGACAGCAACAAGGGGTTGAGCGGCAAGGGCATCAGCGCCCGGGCATTCGACCGGCCCGTGACCGCGCAGATTTTCGCCGAGGGCCGTGCCGGTGCGCTCAATACGCGGGTCGCCGCGTCCGGGCAGGTGGAGATCAACAAGCTCACCAGTTGGCTGAACGTCACCCAACCGTTGCCGGTATCGGGTGTCGTGCCCTACCAGTTGCAAGTGATCCTCGACGGCGCCGACAGCCAGTTGTCGGTCAGTTCCAGCCTCAAGGGCGTGGCCGTCGACCTGCCGGCCCCCTTCGGCATGGCCGCCGATGTCGGGCGCGACACGGTGTTTCGCATGACCCTGCAGGGGCCGGAACGGCGTTATTGGGTCGATTATGGTGACCTGGCCAGCTTCACTTACGCCGCACCCAGCGGGAAAGTCGCCGACGGCCGCGGCGAGTTGCTGCTGGGGGCCGGCGATGCGGTGCTGCCTGGGGCCAAGGGGCTGCGACTGCGTGGCACATTGTCGGAACTGGACGTAAGTCCCTGGCAGGACCTGGTGAACAAGTACGCCGGCCAGGATCCGGGCGGCAGTGCCAAGCAATTGCTCAGCAGCGTCGATCTGACCGTCGGCAAACTCACGGCCATGGGCACCACCCTGGACCAGGCGTCTGTGCAACTGGATCGCAAGCCGAACGCCTGGGCCTTGCGGCTCGATAGCCAGCAGGCCAAAGGCAATGTCAGCCTGCCGGACGCCAAGGCCGCGCCGATTGGCATCAAGCTTGACTACGTTCGCCTGCCGGCCACAGACCCGACGGTCCAGGCCGATGAGAACGCCCCGGACCCGTTGGCGTCGGTCGATCCCGGCAAGATCCCGGCGATGGATATCGCCATCGACCAATTGTTCCAAGGCCCCGATCTCATCGGCGCGTGGTCGTTGCAAGTGCGACCGACCGCCAAGGGCATCGCGCTGAACAACCTGGACATGGGCCTCAAGGGCATGGTGTTGAACGGCAGCGGCGGCTGGGAAGGTACGCCTGGCGCCACCAGCAGTTGGTACAAGGGACGGATCGGCGGCAAGAACCTGGCCGATGTGCTCAAGGGCTGGGGGTTCGCACCGAGCGTGACCAGCCAGGCATTCCGCCTGGATGTCGATGGCCGCTGGCCCGGTTCGCCGGCGTGGGTCGCCACCAAGCGCTTCTCCGGCAGCCTCGACGCGTCGTTGACCAAGGGCCAGTTCGTCGAAGTCGAAGGCAGCGCCCAGGCGTTGCGGGTATTTGGTTTGCTGAACTTCAACTCCATCGGCCGACGCCTGCGCCTGGACTTCTCCGACCTGTTCGGCAAGGGCTTGAGCTACGACCGGGTCAAGGGGCTGCTGGTGGCGAGCGACGGGGTGTACGTGACCCGCGAACCCATTACCCTGACCGGACCGTCGAGCAACCTGGAACTCAACGGCACCCTGGACATGGTGGCCGACCGCGTCGACGCCAAGCTGCTGGTGACGTTGCCGGTGACCAACAACCTGCCGATCGCCGCGCTGATCGTCGGTGCACCGGCGGTGGGTGGGGCACTGTTTCTGATCGACAAACTGATCGGCGACCGCGTGGCGCGTTTTGCCAGCGTAAGATACGACGTCAAGGGGCCGTGGAAAGAGCCGAAGATCACTTTCGACAAGCCGTTCTGATAGACGATGGGATAACCCCTGTGGGAGCGAGCTTGCTCGCGATAGCGGTGTATCAGTCACATTTCCTTTGCTGATCCTGCGCTATCGCGAGCAAGCTCGCTCCCACAGGGGATGATGCAAAAAATGAGGGAAACACCATGCCAGTCGCCGTGATTCAAATGGTCAGCCAAAGCGACGTGCTCGCCAACCTGGCCCGTGCCCGGGTGCTGCTGGAGCAGGCTGCCGCCGGCGGCGCGAGGCTGGCGGTGCTGCCGGAGAATTTCGCGGCGATGGGGCGACGGGACATCGCCGATATCGGCCGTGCCGAAGCCTTTGGTCAGGGACCGATCCTGCCGTGGTTGAAACAGGTCGCCCGTGACCTCAAGTTATGGATTGTGGCCGGTACGCTGCCGTTACCGCCGGTGGACCAGCCCGAGGCCAGGTCCCATGCCTGTTCGTTGCTGGTCGACGATCAGGGCCAGATCGTGGCGCGCTACGACAAGCTGCACCTGTTCGATGTGGATGTGGCGGACAATCGCGCGCGCTATCGCGAGTCGGATGACTATGCTTATGGTGCCAACGTGGTGGTTGCCGATACCCCCGTCGGCCGGGTGGGCCTGACGGTGTGTTATGACTTGCGGTTCCCGGAGCTCTACAGCGAGTTGCGGGCGGCCGGGGCCGAGCTGATCACGGCACCGTCGGCGTTTACCGCGGTGACCGGTGCTGCCCATTGGGACGTGCTTATCCGCGCCCGGGCCATCGAGACCCAGTGCTACGTGCTGGCGGCCGCCCAGGGTGGCGTGCATCCGGGGCCTCGGGAAACTTTTGGCCATGCCGCGATTGTCGACCCGTGGGGCCGCGTGCTGGCACAACAGGATCAAGGCGAGGCCGTGCTGGTGGCCGAGCGCGACAGCAGCGAACAAGCGTCCATCCGGGCGCGCATGCCGGTGGCCAGCCATCGGCGCTTTTTCTCGCAGGGCGCTCGACAGCGGCCTGTCCAAGACGACGAATTCAAGGCGTAAAACATATGAGCGGGTTGTTATCCTCAGTCAGTGAACACCTTTTAGCCCCTGGCGGCGTGACGCTTGAAAGCCTGCAAGGCGTGCTGGGCGACCTGGCCGGCCCGGGCATCGATGCCGCCGACCTGTATTTCCAAGGGCAGATTTCCGAGTCCTGGTCGCTGGAAGACGGCATCGTCAAGGAAGGCAGTTTCAACCTCGACCAGGGTGTGGGCGTGCGTGCCCAGTCCGGGGAAAAGACCGGTTTTGCCTACAGCAACGCCATCACCCTCGAAGCCCTCGGCGCTGCGGCCCGTGCGGCCCGCTCGATCTCCCGCGCCGGGCAGAATGGCACGGTACAGGCGTTCAGCAGCCAGGACGTGGCGCAACTCTATGCCCCGGACAACCCGCTGGAAGTCATGAGCCGCGCCGAGAAAGTCGAATTGCTCAAGCGCATTGACGTCGCCACCCGCGCCCTTGACCCGCGCATTCAGCAGGTGTCGGTCAGCATGGCCGGGGTCTGGGAGCGGATCCTGGTGGCTTCCACCGATGGCGGCCTGGCGGCGGACGTACGGCCGCTGGTGCGCTTCAACGTCAGCGTGATCGTCGAACAGAACGGTCGCCGTGAGCGCGGCGGCCATGGCGGTGGCGGGCGCACCGATTACCGTTATTTCCTCAGTGAAGACCGCGCCATGGGCTACGCCCGCGAAGCGTTGCGCCAGGCCCTGGTCAATCTGGAAGCCATCCCGGCCCCGGCCGGCACGTTGCCGGTGGTGCTCGGCTCCGGCTGGTCCGGTGTGCTGCTGCACGAAGCGGTGGGCCATGGCCTGGAAGGCGACTTCAACCGCAAGGGCAGTTCGGCCTACAGCGGGCGCATGGGGGAAATGGTCGCTTCGAAACTCTGCACCATTGTCGATGACGGCACCCTGGCCGGGCGTCGTGGCTCCCTGAGCGTCGACGATGAAGGCACGCCAACCGAATGCACCACGCTGATCGAGAACGGGGTGCTCAAGGGGTACATGCAGGACAAGCTCAACGCCCGGCTGATGGGCGTGGCTCGCACCGGCAACGGTCGTCGTGAGTCCTATGCGCATCTGCCGATGCCGCGCATGACCAACACTTACATGCTGGGCGGTCAAAGCGACCCGGCGGAAATCATCGCCTCGGTGAAAAAAGGCATCTATTGCGCCAACCTCGGCGGCGGTCAGGTGGACATCACCAGCGGCAAGTTCGTGTTCTCCACCAGCGAGGCCTACCTGATCGAAGACGGCAAGATCACCGCACCGGTCAAGGGTGCGACCCTGATCGGCAACGGGCCGGAGGCGATGAGCAAGGTGTCGATGGTCGGTAACGACCTGGCGCTGGACAGCGGGGTGGGCACATGCGGCAAGGACGGACAATCGGTGCCGGTTGGCGTCGGTCAGCCGACCCTGAAGATCGATGCGATTACCGTGGGTGGCACGGGCGCGTAAGGATGATACGGTCCCCTATGAGCTGCGTAGGAGCTGGTGTATGAGCGTAGGAGCTGTCGAGTGCAACGAGGCTGCGATCTTTCCAAAAACCCTTGAATCCCAAGCGAAGGATCAAAAGATCGCAGGCTTCGCCAGCTCCTACGGACCAGGTGAAACTCAGCGCAAGCCGCGTTGAGTTTCGTCCAGCTCACGGATGTACTTGAAGATTTTACGGCTCGAAGCTGGTGGCTTGTTCTGCGCCAGTTCGTGCTGGGCCTGACGGATCAGGGAGCGCAATTGCTGGCGATCGGCCTCCGGGTAGTCGATGACGAATTTTTCCAGCACGCCGTCGTCGCCTGCGATCAAGCGATCGCGCCAGCGCTCCAGGTTATGGAAGCGTTCGTTGTACTGCCGGGTGGAAGCATCGAGTTGATCGAGCAGCACCAGGATGGCGTCAGTGTCCTGATCGCGCATCAGTTTGCCGATGAACTGCAGGTGCCGTTTACGCGCGATATGCGCGGTGTGCTTGGGCGCATCGGCCAGGGCCCGACGCAAGGCGTCGGTCAAAGGCAATTTGGCCAGCAAGTCAGGCTTGAGTGTTGTCAGGCGCTCGCCGAGGTCAACCAGAGCATGCAGCTCGCGTTTGACCTGGGATTTGCTTTTTTCACCCTCGTAGAGGGAGTCGTCGTAAGAATCAACCATGGTGGCAGTCCGCAAAGAAACGCCGCCATGATAACCAGTCGGGGGCCGCTTGTCCGGCCCGGTCGCTCGATGGCCATCACCGAAAACAGAATTTGAGTGGAGAACACCATGAGTGCAGTTCAAAGCGTCGGCCCGCAAGCATTGCCGGCACTGCAGGAACAAGTCGAGCAGATCCTCGCCGAGGCCAAGCGACAAGGCGCCAGTGCGTGCGAGGTGGCGGTGTCCCTGGAGCAAGGCCTGTCGACGTCGGTACGCCAGCGCGAGGTGGAAACCGTCGAATTCAACCGCGACCAGGGCTTTGGCATCACCTTGTACGTGGGCCAGCGCAAAGGCTCGGCCAGCACGTCGGCCAGCGGCCCGGACGCTATTCGCGAAACCGTCGCCGCGGCACTGGCGATTGCCCAGCACACCTCCGAAGACGAAGCCTCGGGCCTGGCCGATGCCGCACTGATGTGCAAGGAACTGCGCGACTTCGACCTGTTTCACGCCTGGGACATCACCCCTGAACAGGCCATCGAACAGGCGCTGCGTTGCGAAGCGGCGGCGTTCGATGCCGACTCGCGGATCAAGAATGCCGACGGTACGACGCTCAACACCCACCAAGGCTGCCGCGTCTACGGCAACAGCCACGGTTTCATCGGCGGTTATGCATCGACCCGCCACAGCCTCAGTTGCGTCATGATCGCCGAAGCCAACGGCCAGATGCAGCGTGATTACTGGTATGACGTCAACCGCCAGGGCACCTTGCTGGCGGACCCGGTGAGCATCGGCCAGAAAGCCGCGCAACGGGCGGCCAGTCGCCTGGGTGCACGGCCGGTGCCGACCTGCGAAGTGCCGGTGCTGTTTTCTGCCGAGCTGGCCGGTGGTCTGTTCGGCAGCTTCCTGTCGGCGGTGTCTGGCGGCAACCTGTACCGCAAGTCGTCGTTCCTCGAGGGCGCGCTGGGCCAGAAACTGTTCCCGGAATGGATGACCATCGACGAGCGTCCGCACCTGATGCAGGCCATGGGCAGCTCGGCGTTCGATGGCGATGGCCTGGCCACCTATGCCAAGCCGTTCGTGGAAAAGGGCGAGCTGGTGTCCTACATTCTCGGCACCTATTCGGGACGCAAACTCGGCATGCCGAGCACCGCCAATGCCGGTGGCGTGCATAACCTGTTCGTGACCCATGGCGAAGAAGACCAGGCCGCCTTGCTGCGGCGCATGGGCCGGGGCCTGCTGGTGACGGAACTGATGGGCCATGGCCTGAACATGGTCACCGGCGACTATTCCCGTGGCGCGGCGGGTTTCTGGGTCGAGAACGGCGAGATCCAGTTCCCGGTCCAGGAAGTCACCATCGCCGGGAACATGCGCGACATGTTCAAGCAGATCGTGGCCGTGGGCAATGACCTGGAACTGCGCAGCAACATCCGCACCGGCTCGGTACTGATCGAGCGGATGACGGTGGCGGGTAGCTGACCCTCAAGCGCAGAAAAAAGGCGCGTCATTCAAGCGGATGACGCGCCTTTTTTATGTTCGCAGATCCCTGTTTGGACCGGGGGACACGGTGGACACCCTGTGGTGAGGGGATAAATCCCCTCGCCACAATGATGCGCTCCCAGGCTTGTGTTGCTTCTTATTATCATCTAATAATGAATCTCATTCGCCGAGTGAGCCCCGGTCATGAGTTCTGCCCTGCACGAACAACCCTACCTTGAAAGCTGGCGCTGGATGAGCCGCCAGATCCGATGCGCGATGAACCCGGACGAGCCGCGGTTGATCGAGCATTATCTGGCCGAGGGTCGCTACCTGGCCTGTTGCACCGCCACCTCGCCGTGGATGATCTCCGAAACCGCCTTCCGCCTGCTGCTCGACACCGCCTCGGATGTCGCGCTGCCCTGGCATTGGCGCAGCCTCTGCCTCGACCAGGCCTGGCGCCCCCTGCGTGATCTCGAACGCCAATCACTGTGCCGCTGCCGCCTCAAGCGCTGGCAGAGCCATGCCTGGGCGCTGGCGACCTGCGCCCTGGCGCCATCGATTCCCCTTATTGAACTGGTGCAAGGATCTCCCGATGAGTAATACCCGTATCGAACGCGACAGCATGGGCGAGCTGCACGTCCCGGTGGACGCCCTCTATGGCGCCCAGACCCAGCGTGCCGTGGATAACTTCCCGGTCAGCGGCCAGCGCATGCCGGCGCCATTCATCCGCGCCCTGATCCTGGCCAAGGCTGCGGCCGCCCGGGCCAACGTAGAGCTGGAACAGATCAGCGCGGCCCAGGGCAAGGCGATCGTCGATGCCGCCCTGGGGTTGCTCGAAGGTCGTTTCATGGATCATTTTCCGGTGGACATCTTCCAGACCGGCTCGGGCACCAGCTCCAACATGAATGCCAACGAAGTGATCGCCACGCTCGCCAGCGGCCTGCTGGGAGAGGCGATCAACCCGAACGACCATGTCAACTGCGGCCAGAGCAGCAACGACATCATCCCCACCAGTATTCATGTCAGTGCCGCGCTGGCCCTGCATGAGCAACTGCTGCCGGCGTTGTTGCACCTGGTGCAGGTGATCGAGCGCAAGGCCGAAGAAGTCCACCCGTTCATCAAGACGGGTCGCACCCACCTGATGGACGCCATGCCGGTGCGCCTGAGCCAGGTGCTCGACGGTTGGGCGCAACAACTCAAGGCTAATATCGGCCACTTGCAGGGCTTGTTGCCGAGCCTGCAATCCCTGGCCCAGGGCGGTACGGCGGTCGGCACTGGGGTCAATGCCCATCCACGCTTCGCCGAGTTGTTCAGCCAACAACTGACGCAATTGACCCAGGTGCAATTCACCCCGGGCAAGAACCTGTTCGCGCTGATCGGCTCCCAGGACACCGCCGTGGCGGTTTCCGGGCAGCTCAAGACCACGGCCGTGTCGCTGATGAAAATCGCCAACGACCTGCGCTGGATGAACTCCGGGCCGCTGGCGGGCCTGGGTGAGATCGAGCTCGAAGGCTTGCAGCCGGGCTCCTCGATCATGCCCGGCAAGGTCAACCCGGTCATTCCTGAAGCCACTGCGATGGTCGCGGCCCAGGTGATCGGTAACGACACGGCGATCACCATTGCCGGTCAATCGGGCAACTTCGAATTGAACGTGATGTTGCCGATCATCGCCCAGAACCTGCTGAGCAGCATCGGCCTGATGTCCACCGCCAGCCGCTTGCTCGCGGACAAGGCCATCGCCACGTTCAAGGTCAACGAAGCCAGGCTCAAGGAAGCGTTGTCGCGCAACCCGATCCTGGTGACCGCGCTGAATCCGATCATCGGTTACCAGAAGGCCGCTGAAATCGCCAAGAAGGCTTATCAGCAAGGCCGACCGGTCATCGATGTCGCCCTGGAACACACCGACCTGTCTCGCAGCGAACTCGAAGTCCTGCTGGACCCGGAGAAGCTCACCGCTGGCGGCGTGTAACCCGACACCTGTGTGGAGGACTCACCATGGAACACTGGAAACGTACGATCGAACGGGCCAATCGCTGTTTCATGCTGGGCGAGCTGGTGGATGCCCGCGAAGCCTACCTGCAAGCCCTGGCGCTGGCCCAAGTGTTGTTCGAGCGCTGGGCCGATGCCGACGAAGCGGTCGCTGCTTGCGTCGTCTCCCATCACAACCTGGCGGACCTGCACTTGCGCCTGAACCAACCGGAGGAGAGCGCCGAATATTTGTGTGCGATCCACCAACGGTTGTTGCAGACGATGCAGGACGAACGCCTGGCACCGGCCCTGCGCGCCGCCGCGCAACGCCAGAGCCACAAGACCTACGTCGAACTGCTGAATTTCATCAGCGAGCACGGTGAGTACCCACGCACCCAGCGCCTGCTGCATTGCAATGCCGCTACGTCCCGGCAGCGCAATGCTCCTCTTCATCATGGAGTTCATTGAACATGGCTTTTACCTTGCCTGCATTGCCCTACGCCTACGACGCCCTGGAACCGCACATCGATGCGCAAACCATGGAGATCCATTACACCAAGCACCACCAGACCTATATCAATAACCTCAACGCGGCGGTGGACGGCACCGAATACGCCGGATGGCCCGTCGAAAAACTGGTGTCCAGCGTGGAGCAGTTGCCGCCCAGCCTGAAGGCGGCGGTGATCAACCAGGGCGGTGGCCATGCCAATCATTCGTTGTTCTGGGAGGTGATGACGCCCCAGGGCGGCGGCCTGCCCGAGGGCGCCCTGGCGGCGGCGATCGATGCGCAACTGGGTGGTATCGAGCGTTTCAAGGAAGCGTTCACCAAAGCGGCACTGACCCGTTTCGGCAGCGGCTGGGCGTGGTTGAGCGTGACCCCGCAAAAGACCCTGGTGGTGGAAAGCAGCGGCAACCAGGACAGTCCGCTGATGAATGGCAACACGCCGATTCTTGGCCTGGACGTCTGGGAGCATGCCTACTACCTGCGCTATCAGAACCGTCGTCCGGAATACATCAGCGCCTTCTACAACGTGATCAATTGGCCTGAAGTCGCCCGGCGCTATCAGGCGGCGCTGGCGTCGAGTCCTTCATGAACACCCTCCAAGGCTGACTATGGATACTCAAACACTGGCGATTGGAAGCGGGCGGATGTTCCGCTATGCCTTGGGGTCATTGCTGCTGTTGGCCGGGATGACGTTGTTGGCGGCCCAGGGCCTGGCGTGGCTGGACCTGGAGCCCAGGCTGTTGCGAGCCCTGCAAGGCGGCGGACTTTGTGCCTTGGGCACCGCGCTGGGGGCTGTGCCGGTGCTGGTCATCCGGCGCATGCCCCAGACCGTGAGCGATTCGCTGCTGGGCTTCGGTGCCGGAGTGATGCTCGCGGCCACGGCGTTTTCGCTGATCGTGCCGGGCATTGCCGCGGCCGAGCAGTTGGGATTCACGCCTTGGGCAGCCAGCGGCCTTATCTGCTTTGGCATTCTGTCGGGGGCGTTCGGGCTGTACCTGGTGGACCGCAAGGTCTCGGCCAGCCCGGAAAGGGTGGTGGCGGCGCCAGGCCGTCCGATCATAGCGCCGCGGATCTGGTTGTTCGTGTTCGCCATCATCGCCCACAACATTCCAGAAGGCATGGCGGTGGGTGTGTCGGCGGGCGGCGGCATGCCGGATGCCGACAGCCTGGCGATGGGCATCGCCTTGCAGGATGTCCCCGAAGGGCTGGTGATCGCGTTGGTGCTGGCTACGGCGGGCATGTCGCGGGTCAGGGCTTTCCTGATTGGCGCGGCGTCAGGGTTGGTCGAGCCCGTGTTCGCGCTGCTGTGCGCCTGGTTGGTGAGCCTGGCCGAGCTGCTCTTGCCCCTGGGCCTGGCGTTGGCGGCTGGGGCGATGCTGCTGGTGGTGACCCACGAAGTCATTCCCGAATCCCGCCGCAATGGTCACGAGAAGCTGGCGAGCCTGGGGTTGTTGGTGGGGTTTTGCCTGATGATGGTGCTGGATACGGCGTTGGCGTGACAGGGGGAATCTGTGTGACAGGGACCATCCGTAGGAAGGGACCATTTGTGGCGAGGGGATTTATCCCCGCTGGGCTGCGAAGCAGCCCAAAAACCTACTCTCGCGGTATCTCTGGTCGATTGTATGGGCCCTTTTTTGGGGGGCTGCTTCGCACCCCAGCGGGGATAAATCCCCTCGCCACAGGGGTTATTCGCCTTCGTCGAAGTATCGGTTGATCAGGTCCACCAGGGCATCCATCGCTTCCTTCGCCTGATCCCCTTCGGTGCTCAGGTAGATCTTGGTGCCCTTGCCGGCGGCGAGCATCATCATCGCCATGATGCTTTTGCCGTCGACCGTGGACTCCGGCGTGCGGCCGACCCTGATGGTGGCGTCCTTGAACTGTCCCGCGACTCCGACAAACTTGGCCGACGCTCGGGCATGCAAGCCCAGCTTGTTGATGATTTCAATTTCCTGAGCAGGCATCGCGGTGTGAATCCTTTAGCTGAGGTCGCGGTGGCGAACCTGGACATTCTTCAGGGATTTTTGCAGGAGCTGGCCGAGGCGTTCGGTCAGGTAGACGGAGCGGTGGTGACCGCCGGTACAGCCGATGGCGATCGTGACATAGGCGCGATTGCTCGCGGCAAAGCGGGGTAGCCATTTAAGCAGGTAGCTGGAGATGTCCTGGTACATTTCCTCGACGTCCGGCTGTGCGGCCAGGTAGTCGATCACCGGCTGATCGAGCCCGGACTGCTCGCGCAGTTCCGGTTTCCAATAAGGGTTGGGCAGGCAACGCACATCGAACACCAGGTCGGCGTCTACCGGCATGCCACGCTTGAAGCCGAACGACTCCACCAGGAACGCCGTGCCCGGCTCCGGTTGGTTCAGCAGGCGCAGCTTGATGGTGTCGCGCAACTGATACAGGTTCAGGTGCGTGGTGTTGACCTTCAGGTCCGCCAGGTCGGCGATCGGCCCCAATAGTTGGCTTTCATCCTCGATGGCTTCGGCCAGGGAGCGGTTGGCGTTGCTCAACGGGTGACGCCGACGGGTTTCGGAAAAACGCTTGAGCAGCGTCTCCTCGTCGGCATCCAGGTACAACACATCGCATTGAATATGCCGGCTGCGCACTTCCTCCAGCAGTTCGGGAAAGCGCGAGAGGTGGCTCGGCAGGTTGCGCGCATCGATGGACACCGCCACCAGCGGCTGCGCCAGCTCGGTGTGGATCAGGGCGCGCTCGGCCAGTTCCGGCAGCAGGCCGGCGGGCAGGTTATCGATGCAATAGTAGCCGCTGTCCTCAAGCACGTTGAGGGCCGTGCTTTTACCGGAGCCGGAGCGGCCACTGACGATGATCATGCGCATGTTTAATGACCGTTCTGCTCGTCCAGGACCACCTGGTACAGAGCTTCGTTACTTGGCGCGCTGCGCAGTTTTTCGCGCACTTCCTTGCGGTCCAGCATGCTGGCGATCTGGCGCAGCAGCTCGAGGTGCGCATCGGTCGCCGCTTCCGGAACCAGCAATACGAACAGCAGGTCGACCGGGGCGCCGTCGATGGCGTCGAAATCTATGGGGGCTTCAAGGTGCAACAGTGCGCTGATGGGCGCGGTACAACCCTTGAGGCGGCAATGGGGAATGGCGATGCCGTTGCCAAAACCGGTGGAACCGAGTTTTTCACGGGCAACCAGCGCCTCGAAGACATCCTGCATTCCCAGATCCGGCACTTCGCGGTGGATCAGGTTGGCAGTTTGTTCGAGGGCTTTCTTTTTACTGCCGCCCGGCGCGTTCACTAGGGAACGGCCGGGGGTCAGGATGGTTTCTAGTCGGATCATGGATTGGGGGGGTTAACGACCGGTCGCGCCCTGGAGGAGGCTCTGGGTCTTTTCCTTATGCTTTTTGAGTTGGCGATCCAGCTTGTCGGTCAGCAGGTCAATCGCGGCATACATGTCTGTGTGCTCTGCGTTGGCAACCACTTCTCCGCCGGGAATATGCAGCGTGGCTTCGATTTTCTGCAGCAGCTTCTCGACGTTCATCGTGACTTGCACGTTGGTGATCTTGTCGAAATGCCTCTCCAACCGGTCGAGTTTTTCGCCGATGTAGGTGCGCAGGGGTTCGGTCACTTCCAGTTGGTGTCCACTGATGTTGACTTGCATACAGCTTCTCCTTCGTTGCCAGTGCATAAAGCGGCAGGCAGAAATGCCTGCCACTGGAACGCTGTGGCGTGGCCTGTTACATCAACCGCTTGCGTTCGCTCGAAGGCGCGATCCCGAGGGATTCGCGGTATTTGGCGACGGTACGGCGGGCCACCTGAATGCCTTGTGCCTCCAGTAAACCAGCGATCTTGCTGTCACTCAACGGCTTTTTCTGATTTTCCGCGGCCACCAGTTTTTTGATGATCGCGCGGATGGCCGTGGACGAGCATTCGCCGCCTTCGGAGGTGCTGACATGGCTGGAGAAAAAGTATTTCAATTCATAGATGCCCCGGGGGGTATGCATGAATTTCTGGGTGGTCACCCGGGAAATCGTCGACTCGTGCATGCCCACTGCCTCGGCAATGTCATGCAGGACCAACGGTTTCATCGCCTCATCGCCGTACTCCAGGAAGCCGCGCTGATGCTCGACGATCTGGGTGGCCACTTTCATCAGGGTTTCGTTGCGGCTCTGCAGGCTCTTGATGAACCAGCGGGCTTCCTGCAACTGGTTGCGCATGAAGGTGTTGTCGGCGCTGGTGTCGGCGCGCTTGACGAAGCCGGCGTACTGGGCGTTGACCCGCAGCTTGGGCACCGACTCCTGGTTGAGCTCCACCAGCCAGCGATCGTTGTGCTTGCGCACGATCACATCGGGGACAACGTACTCAGGCTCCGTGGATTCGATCTGCGAGCCGGGACGCGGGTTGAGGCTCTGTACCAGCTCGATGACCTGGCGCAGCTCATCTTCCTTGAGCTTCATGCGCCGCATCAATTGGCTGTAGTCGCGACCGCCCAGCAGGTCGATGTAATCGGTGACCAATCGCTTGGCTTCGGCCAGCCATGGTGTCTTGGCAGGCAACTGGCGCAGTTGCAGCAGCAGGCACTCGCCCAGGTTGCGGGCGCCGATGCCGGCCGGTTCGAATTGCTGGATGCGATGGAGGACGGCTTCGATCTCGTCCAGCTCGATGTCGAGCTCGGGGTCGAAGGCTTCGAGGATTTCTTCGAGGGTCTCGTCCAGGTAGCCCTGGTTGTTGATGCAGTCGATCAGGGTCACGGCGATCAGGCGATCGGTGTCGGACATCGGCGCCAGGTTCAGTTGCCACAGCAGGTGGCTTTGCAGGCTTTCGCCGGCCGAGGTGCGGGTGGTGAAGTCCCACTCGTCATCATCGCTGCTGGGTAGGTTGCTGGCGCTGGTCTGGTAGACATCTTCCCAGGCCGTGTCCACGGGCAACTCGTTGGGGATGCGCTCGTTCCATTCGCCATCCTCGAGGTTATCCACCGTCGGGGCGGCTTCCTGGTAGGACGGTTCCGGGATCTCGGTGTTGGTCTTCTGCTCGACGTTGTCGGCCAGCGGATCGGTGTTATCGAAGTCGTCGCCTTCTTCCTGGCGTTCGAGCATCGGATTGGACTCCAGGGCCTCCTGGATTTCCTGTTGCAGGTCCAGGGTCGACAATTGGAGCAGGCGGATGGCCTGTTGCAGCTGCGGTGTCATCGTCAGCTGCTGGCCCATTCTCAAGACTAGCGATGGTTTCATGGCAGGGGCTTAACACCTTATTCGCCGGCGCACATGCGCCATCCACTACAGGGCGCCGGAGCGCCAAACTTAAGCAAATTATATGCCTGAAACCGAAGTGTTTGCCTAGAGCGTCGCCATAATAAAGTTAAACGACGCCCGGGCAATTCGCCAGACACGTGTGCTTACAGGCGGAACTCATGGCCCAGGTACACTTCCTTGACCAGGTCGTTGGCCAGGATCGCGGCGGAGTCACCTTCGGCGATCAATTGGCCGTCATTGACAATGTAGGCGGTTTCGCAGATATCCAGGGTCTCGCGCACGTTGTGGTCGGTGATCAGCACGCCGATGCCCTTGGCCTTGAGGTGATGGATGATCTGCTTGATGTCGCCCACCGAGATCGGGTCCACGCCGGCGAACGGTTCGTCGAGCAGGATGAATTTCGGTGCGGTGGCCAGGGCGCGGGCGATTTCCACACGGCGCCGTTCGCCGCCCGACAGGCTCATGCCCAGGTTGTCGCGAATGTGGTTGATGTGGAATTCCTGCAGCAGGCTTTCCAGCTCCTGGCGACGGCCAGCCTTGTCGAGCTCCTTGCGGGTCTCGAGGATCGCCATGATGTTGTCGGCAACCGACAGTTTGCGGAAGATCGACGCTTCTTGCGGCAAATAGCCGATGCCGGCCTTCGCCCGGCCGTGCATCGGCTGGTGGCTGACATCCAGGTCGTCGATCAGCACGCGACCCTGATCGGCCTGGACCAGGCCGACGATCATATAGAAGCAGGTGGTCTTGCCCGCGCCATTGGGGCCGAGCAGGCCGACGATCTGGCCGCTGTCGATGGACAGGCTGACATCACGCACGACTTGCCGGCCCTTGTAGCTCTTGGCCAAGTGCTGGGCTTTCAGAGTTGCCATTACTGGGCCTTCTGCTCGGTTTTCTTTTTAGGCTGGATCACCATATCGATCCGCGGACGCTGCTCGGTCACCTTGCTGCCGGTGGCGCGGCCGGCGCTGGCGAGTTTCTTGTTGGTGTCGTAGACGATTTTCTCGCCCTGGGTGACGTTGTTGTCCTTGTCGACGACCTTGGCGCGGTCGATCAGGACCACGCGATCCTGGGAGGCGTGGTATTGGATGGTCACCCCGTAGCCCTGTACTGGCTTGGTGTCGCCCGCAGTCTGCAGTTGCTCGAAATAGGCCAGGTTGCCCACTGAGGTCACCACGTCGATGTCGCCGGACTGGGTGCGGGTGATGGTCACGGTGTTGCCGGTGACCTTCATCGAGCCCTGGGTGATGATCACGTCACCTTTATAGGTGGCGACGCCATTCTTGTCGTCGAGTTGGGCGTCGTCGGCCTGGATGCGGATAGGTTGGTCGCGGTCGTTGGGAAGAGCCCAGGCGCTCGCGCTTCCCAGTGCTGCGCCCAGACTGAGCAAAATAGGGAGGGTTTTAGCGAGCTTCATACTGTCCTCTTACGTTCGATAGCAGGTGTATCCTGCTTTCCTTCAAATACGCCTTCATGCCCGTGCCGGTCGATACACCCCCGGCGCCGTCGATTCTAACGGGTTGCTCGGTCTGCGCATATTCTTGCTGTGGGAACACGGTCATGCGTGTGCTGGTGATGATGGTCGTGCGGTTTTTCTCGTCGGTTCGGGCGACGCGTACCGAGTCGATCAATTCCACTTCGGTGCCGCCGGAATTGACTTCGGCGTGCTCGCTCTGCACGTGCCACGGGAATTCGGTGCCGCGGAACATGTTCAGGTCCGGCTTGGTGACCAGCGTAATGTCAGTGGCCTTTACGTGGTCAACCTTGTCGGACGTCATCTCATATTGCACTTTGCCGTCGGGCAGGTACTGCAGGGTGTGGGTGTTGGTCGCGTACCAGTCGATCCGTTCCTCGACCTGGGCCGCAGGCTGGTCGAGAAAGCGTTCGGGGCTGATGTTCCAATAGCCCACCGCGGCGAAAATCGCCGCGATACAGGCAAACACCACAATGGTGCGAATCTTTTTGCTCAGCATAAATGGCTCACAGGTACGCGGCGTTGGCCGCTTCGAGGCGGCCCTGGGCGCGCAGGATCAGTTCACAGAATTCACGGGCCGCACCTTCGCCGCCTCGCGCCGTGGTGATGCCGTGGGCATGCTCGCGGACAAAGCTGGCCGCGTTGGCGACCGCCATGCCCAGGCCGACCCGGCGAATCACCGGCAGGTCTGGCAGGTCGTCACCGAGGTAGGCCACCTGTTCATAGCTTAGGTTGAGTTGACCCAGAAGCTCGTCCAGCACCACCAGTTTGTCTTCGCGCCCCTGGTAAAGGTGCGGGATGCCGAGGTTCTTCGCACGCCGTTCGACCACCGGGGTCTTGCGGCCGCTGATGATAGCGGTCTGCACGCCGGCGGCCATCAACATCTTGATGCCTTGGCCGTCGAGGGTATTGAAGGTCTTGAATTCGCTGCCGTCTTCGAGGAAGTACAGGCGACCGTCGGTCAGCACGCCATCGACATCGAAGACGGCCAGCTTGATGGCTTTGCCGCGTTGCAACAGGTCTGTGTTCATTTACATGACTCCCGCACGCAGCAGATCGTGCATGTTCAGGGCGCCCACCGGACGGTCTTCGTCATCGACGACCACCAGGGCGCTGATCTTGTGGTCTTCCATGATTTTCAGGGCCTCGGCGGCGAGCATCTCGGCGCGGGCGGTCTTGCCGTGGGGGGTCATGACCTGCTCGATGGTCGCGCTGTGGATGTCGATGGTGCGGTCCAGGGTGCGGCGCAGGTCGCCGTCGGTAAAGATCCCGGCGAGCTTGCCGTCGGCCTCCAGGACCACCGTCATGCCCAGCCCCTTGCGGGTCATTTCCATGAGCGCGTCCTTGAGCAGCGTGCCGCGCACAACCTGCGGCAGTTCCTGGTCGGCGTGCATCACGTTTTCGACTTTCAGCAGCAGGCGACGGCCGAGGGCGCCACCGGGATGGGAAAAGGCGAAATCTTCCGCGGTGAAGCCCCGGGCTTCCAGCAGCGCCACGGCCAGGGCATCGCCCATGACCAGTGCCGCGGTGGTGGAGGAGGTCGGTGCCAGGTTCAGCGGGCAGGCTTCGTGCTCGACATTGACATTGAGGTTCACTTCGGCGGCCTTGGCCAGCGGCGAGTCGGGGTTGCCGGTCACGCTGATCAACTGGATGCCCAGGCGCTTGATCAGCGGCAGCAGGGTGATGATCTCGTTGGTGGAGCCGGAGTTGGACAGGGCCAGGATGATGTCGTCCCGGGTGATCATGCCCATGTCGCCATGGCTGGCTTCGGCCGGGTGGACGAAAAAGGCCGTGGTGCCGGTGCTGGCGAGGGTGGCGGCGATCTTGTTGCCGATGTGCCCGGACTTGCCCATGCCGACCACGACCACGCGGCCCTTGCTGGCCAGAATCATCTCGCAGGCGCGTACGAAATCAGCGTCGATATGGGGCAACAAGCCTTGCACGGCTTCGAGCTCGAGGCGGATGGTACGTTGTGCCGATTGAATCAGGTCGCTGGATTGGCTCATGTCTGGAATCGTATAGCCCGATGAAAAGGCGGCGATTATAGCGGTAATGAACAATTCCCTCACGTAAGTTCGTCATGCTTTGTTCAAGGGGCCGCAACGTTTGACATAAAATGTGGCTTTTACCTTAAGCCAGGCTTAACGGGCGGGGCGTTGGCCTTGGGCGCTTGGCTGTTGCAGTGATATAGTTCGCCGCCGGTTCGCGTGCCCGGCGGTACCGGCGCTTGTCGGCTGCCCAGGGCATTCGAATGTGAGGCTGCATCGCAAGGAGTTTAGATGAGTGCCGACAACGCCTACGCGGTCGAGCTGAAGGGACTGTCCTTCAAGCGAGGGACGCGCAGCATTTTCAATGACATCGATATTCGCATACCACGGGGCAAGGTCACCGGCATCATGGGGCCCTCCGGGTGTGGCAAGACCACGCTGCTGCGGCTGATAGGCGCGCAGTTGCGTCCCAGCGCCGGCGAAGTCTGGGTCAATGGCCAGAATCTTCCCCAGTTGTCTCGCAGCGACCTGTTCGATGCACGCAAGCACATGGGCGTGCTGTTCCAGAGCGGCGCGCTGTTCACCGACCTCGATGTGTTCGAGAACGTGGCGTTTCCGCTGCGGGTCCATACCGACCTGCCGGAAGAAATGATCCGCGACATCGTCCTGCTCAAGTTGCAGGCCGTCGGGCTGCGCGGCGCCATCGACCTGATGCCGGACGAGCTGTCCGGCGGCATGAAGCGGCGGGTCGCGCTGGCGCGGGCGATTGCCCTCGATCCGAAGATCCTCATGTACGACGAACCCTTCGTCGGCCAGGACCCGATCGCCATGGGTGTACTCGTGCGCCTGATCCGCCTGCTCAACGATGCGCTGGGCATCACCAGTATCGTGGTCTCCCATGACCTGGCCGAAACCGCCAGCATTGCCGACTACATCTATGTGGTCGGCGATGGCCAGGTGCTGGGGCAGGGCACACCGCAGGAACTGGCGGATTCGGACAACCCGCGTATTCGCCAATTCATGAAGGGTGATCCGGACGGCCCGGTGGAATTCCATTTTCCGGCCACGGATTACCGTACCGATCTGCTGGGGAAGCGCTGATGCGCAAGAAGTCACTGTTGGAAAGAGTTCGTCTGTTTGGTCGCTCCGGCATCGATGTGGTGGCGGTGCTGGGCCGTTCCTCGCTGTTCCTGATGCACGCCCTGCTCGGTCGCAACGCGACAGGCGGCGGCTTTGGCCTGCTGGTCAAGCAGTTGCACTCGGTGGGCGTGATGTCCCTGGTGATCATCGTGGTCTCCGGGATCTTCATTGGCATGGTGTTGGCGCTGCAGGGCTTCAGCATTTTGTCCAGCTACGGTTCGGAGCAGGCGGTCGGGCAGATGGTCGCCCTGACGCTGCTGCGCGAGCTCGGCCCCGTGGTGACGGCGCTGCTGTTCGCCGGGCGGGCCGGTTCGGCGCTGACGGCTGAAATCGGTAACATGAAGTCCACCGAGCAACTGTCCAGCCTGGAAATGATCGGTGTCGACCCGCTCAAGTACATCATTGCCCCGCGCCTGTGGGCCGGCTTCATTTCCCTGCCGGTGCTGGCGATGATTTTCAGCGTTGTGGGGATCTGGGGCGGCTCCTGGGTGGCCGTCGACTGGCTGGGGGTCTATGAAGGTTCCTACTGGTCGAACATGCAAAACAGCGTCGACTTCCTCGACGATGTCCTCAATGGCGTGATCAAAAGTGCCGTGTTCGCGTTCGTCGTGACCTGGATCGCCGTGTTTCAAGGCTATGACTGTGACCCCACTTCAGAGGGGATCAGCCGTGCCACAACCAAGACCGTGGTGTACGCCTCGCTGGCGGTCCTGGGCCTTGACTTTATTCTGACCGCCTTGATGTTTGGAGATTTCTGATGCAAAACCGCACCCTGGAAATCGGTGTCGGCCTTTTCTTGCTGGCTGGCATCCTGGCTTTGCTGCTGCTGGCCTTGCGGGTCAGTGGACTGGCGCCGACGGCAAGCACCGATACTTATAAACTTTATGCCAACTTCGACAATATCGCCGGTTTGACGGTCAGAGCCAAGGTGACCATGGCCGGTGTGACCATCGGCAAGGTCACGGCAATCGATCTGAACCGCGAGGATTTCACCGGTCGGGTGACGCTGCAGCTGGAAAAGCGCGTGGACAACCTGCCGACTGACTCCACGGCATCTATCCTCACGGCCGGGCTGCTGGGCGAGAAATACATTGGCATCAGCGTGGGAGGAGAAGACACCGTGCTCAAGGACGGCGGGGTCATCCATGACACGCAGTCGTCCCTGGTGCTCGAGGACCTGATCGGTAAATTCCTGCTCAATACCGTTAGCAAAGACGCCAAATGAGGAGCTTTTGAATGATCTCTATCTTGCGACGTAGCCTGTTGGTGCTGCTCGCGGCGCTGCCGTTGATGGCCAACGCCGTGGCCGCGCCTTCGGCCCATGACATCATCCAGGACACGACCACCCGGTTGTTGGCGGACCTTGCCGCCAATAAAGAGAAGTACAAGCAAGACCCCAGCGCGTTCTATGATGCGCTGAACGGCATCGTCGGCCCTGTGGTGGACGCCGATGGCATCTCCAAGAGCATCATGACCGTCAAGTACTCGCGCAAGGCAACCCCGGCGCAGATGACCCGCTTCCAGGAGAACTTCAAGCGCAGCCTGATGCAGTTCTATGGCAACGCCTTGCTGGAATACAACAACCAGGGCATCACCGTTTCCCCGGCCAAGGACGAAAGCGGCACCCGCACCAGCGTCGACATGCAGGTCAAGGGCAACAACGGCGCGGTCTACCCTGTCTCCTACACGCTGGAGAAGATCAACAGCGAGTGGAAGGTGCGCAACGTGATCATCAATGGCATCAACATTGGCAAGCTGTTCCGCGATCAGTTCGCCGATGCGATGCAGCGCAATGGCAACGACCTGGACAAGACCATCGACGGTTGGGCCGGCGAAGTCGCCAAGGCCAAGGAAGTGACCGAAGAAGCCAAAGAGAAGCAGGAACAATGATCGAGTCGGTGAGTGAGTCGGCCGTTCGTCTGGGCGGCGCGGGTGAGCTGCTGCTCAGTGGCGTGCTGGACTACCGCACCGGCCCTGCCTTGCGCAAGCAGGGCCAGGCGCTGATCAAGTCCGTCGGTGCCGCCGAGGTGGTCATTGACTGCTCGGCGGTGCAGAAATCCAGCAGTGTCGGCTTGTCGCTGCTGCTGTGCTTCATGCGGGACGCCCAGGCGGCCGGCAAAACGTGGAGCATCCGTGGGATGCCCGAAGACATGCGCGAAATAGCCCAGGTCAGCGAGCTGACCGAGCTGTTGGCGCACTCCTGACCCACATTGTCGGAAAAGTCCCCCCGTCAGAGTCCTGCTTCGCGGGGTTCGCAGGCGCGGGGCTTTTTTGTATGATGTGCGACCCGCGCGCACAGGGCGCCGATTGAGGTTGAGCATGCAGGCTGTAGAAGTGAAGAGCTTCCTTGAAGGAAAGCTGCCTGGTACGCAGGTGGAAGTTGAAGGCGAAGGCTGCAACTTCCAGCTGAACGTGATCAGCGATGAACTGGCGGCATTGAGCCCAGTGAAGCGTCAGCAGAGCATCTATGCCCATTTGAACCCATGGATTGCCGATGGCAGCATCCACGCGGTCACGATGAAATTTTTCAGCAGCGCGGCCTGGGCCGAGCGCACCTGAGCCCAAGGGCCTCGAGATTCTTATGGATAAACTGATTATTACCGGCGGCGTTCGTCTTGATGGCGAAATCCGTATTTCCGGGGCAAAGAACTCCGCCCTGCCAATCCTGGCCGCAACCCTGCTGTGCGATGGTCCTGTGACCGTGGCCAACCTGCCGCACCTGCACGACATCACCACGATGATCGAGCTGTTCGGCCGCATGGGCATCGAGCCGGTGATCGACGAGAAGCTCAGCGTCGAGATCGACCCACGCACCATCAAGACCCTGATCGCCCCGTACGAACTGGTGAAGACCATGCGTGCGTCGATCCTGGTACTGGGCCCGATGGTCGCCCGTTTCGGTGAAGCCGAAGTCGCCTTGCCTGGCGGTTGCGCCATCGGCTCGCGTCCGGTGGACCTGCACATCCGCGGCCTGGAAGCCATGGGCGCGGTGATCGACGTCGAAGGCGGCTACATCAAGGCCAAGGCGCCGGAAGGCGGCTTGCGCGGCGCGCACTTCTTCTTCGATACCGTCAGCGTGACCGGTACCGAGAACATCATGATGGCCGCCGCACTGGCCAAGGGCCGCAGCGTGCTGCAGAACGCTGCCCGCGAGCCTGAAGTGGTCGACCTGGCGAACTTCCTGATCGCCATGGGCGCCAAGATCAGCGGTGCCGGCACTGACACCATCACCATCGATGGCGTCGAACGCCTGCATTCGGCCACCTACAAGGTAATGCCGGATCGGATCGAAACCGGCACCTACCTGGTGGCCGCTGCCGTCACCGGTGGTCGCGTCAAGGTCAAGGACACCGATCCGACCATCCTCGAAGCCGTCCTGGAGAAACTCAAGGAAGCCGGTGCCGAAGTCACCTGCGGCGAAGACTGGATCGAAGTGAACATGCACGGCAAGCGCCCCAAGGCTGTCAACGTGCGGACCGCTCCATACCCGGCGTTCCCGACCGACATGCAGGCGCAGTTCATTTCCCTCAACGCCATTGCCGAAGGCACGGGCGCGGTCATCGAGACGATCTTCGAAAACCGTTTCATGCACGTCTACGAACTGCACCGCATGGGCGCCAAGATCCAGGTCGAAGGCAACACGGCCATCGTCACTGGCACCGAGAAGCTCAAGGGCGCGCCAGTCATGGCCACCGACCTGCGGGCCTCGGCCAGCCTGGTGATCTCGGCCCTGGTTGCCGAAGGCGATACCCTCATCGATCGCATCTACCACATAGACCGTGGTTATGAGTGCATCGAAGAGAAGCTGCAGATGCTTGGCGCCAAGATCCGCCGCGTACCGGGCTAGTTCTGGTTGCATGGATGCAGGGACGCATCCGTTGATTTCGTTTCATTCGAGGGTGGTTGCACCCTCGATGTGTGTCCGGCGCCGCTTGCGACCGGGCATGAGTACCTTGATAAGGACTGACGTTTCCCATGTTGACCATCGCACTGTCCAAGGGCCGCATCCTTGACGACACCCTGCCGCTTCTGGCTGAAGCGGGCATCGTGCCGACCGAGAATCCGGACAAGAGCCGCAAGCTGATCATCCCCACGACCCAGGCCGACGTGCGCTTGCTGATCGTGCGTGCCACCGATGTGCCGACCTATGTGGAACATGGTGCCGCCGACCTGGGCGTTGCCGGCAAGGACGTGCTGATGGAATACGGCGGCCAGGGCCTGTACGAACCCCTGGACCTGCGGATCGCCCGTTGCAAGCTGATGACCGCCGGTAAAGTCGGCGCGCCGGAGCCCAAGGGGCGTTTGCGCGTGGCGACCAAGTTCGTCAACATTGCCAAGCGGTATTACGCCGAGCAGGGCCGTCAGGTCGACATCATCAAGCTGTACGGTTCGATGGAGCTGGCGCCGCTGATCGGCCTGGCGGACAAGATCATCGACGTGGTCGACACCGGCAACACCCTGCGGGCCAATGGTCTGGAGCCCCAGGATTTCATCGCCGACATCACCTCCCGGTTGATCGTCAACAAGGCGTCGATGAAAATGCAGCATGCTCGTATCCAGGCTTTGATCGATACCCTGCGCAAGGCAGTGGAATCGCGACACCGCGGCTGATTCACCTGCGCGACCTCGAGTCGCGCCCGTCTATCCGTGTCATAGCCAATTTTCTCAGGTGCCCACGCGAATGGACTGGTAGCTTAGGGCGCCTGAGCATTTGCCATTAATGAGGCCCTCGCTATGACCGCTCCCACTTCGATTCGCCGACTCAACGCTGCCGATCCGGATTTCGCACATCATCTGGATCATCTGCTGAGCTGGGAAAGCGTGTCTGACGACTCGGTCAATCAGCGGGTGCTGGACATCATCAAGGCTGTGCGCGAGCGTGGCGATGCCGCCCTGGTGGAATTCACCCAGAAATTCGACGGCCTGCAAGTGGCGTCCATGGCCGACCTGATCCTGCCGCGCGAGCGCCTGGAGCTGGCCCTGACCCGGATCACCGTGCCCCAGCGCGAAGCCCTGGAAAAAGCCGCGTCGCGGGTGCGTGATTATCACGAAAGGCAGAAACAGGATTCCTGGAGCTACACCGAAGCCGACGGCACGGTGCTGGGCCAGAAAGTCACGCCGCTGGATCGCGCCGGTCTTTACGTGCCGGGCGGCAAGGCGTCCTATCCGTCCTCGGTGCTGATGAACGCCATCCCGGCCAAGGTCGCCGGCGTGACGGAAGTGGTCATGGTCGTCCCGACCCCGCGGGGTGAAATCAACGAACTGGTGCTGGCCGCCGCCTGCATCGCCGGGGTGGACCGGGTGTTCACCATCGGCGGCGCCCAGGCCGTTGCTGCGCTGGCCTACGGTACCGAAAGCGTGCCACGGGTGGACAAGGTGGTCGGGCCGGGCAATATCTATGTCGCCACCGCCAAGCGTCACGTGTTTGGCCAGGTCGGTATCGACATGATCGCCGGCCCTTCGGAAATCCTCGTGGTGTGCGACGGCCAGACCGATCCGGACTGGATCGCCATGGATCTGTTTTCCCAGGCCGAGCACGACGAAGACGCCCAGGCGATCCTGGTCAGCCCGGACGCCGAGTTCCTCAACAAGGTCGCCGCCAGCATCGACAAGCTGCTGCCGACCATGGACCGCGCCGAGATCATCAACACCTCGATCAACGGCCGTGGGGCGCTGATCAAGGTCGATGACATGGCACAGGCCATCGAAGTCGCCAACCGCATCGCGCCGGAACACCTGGAGTTGTCGGTTGCCGATCCGCAAGCCTGGCTGCCACAGATCCGCCACGCTGGCGCGATCTTCATGGGCCGCCACACCAGCGAGGCGCTGGGCGATTATTGCGCGGGGCCCAACCACGTGTTGCCGACTTCCGGCACCGCCCGCTTTTCGTCGCCGCTGGGGGTGTATGACTTCCAGAAGCGCTCCTCGATCATCTTCTGCTCCGAGCAGGGTGCTTCCGAACTGGGCAAGACCGCCTCGGTGCTGGCCCGTGGCGAATCGCTGAGCGCCCACGCCCGCAGCGCCGAGTACCGCATTCTTGATGAGAACTCCGTAAAAGGGCAGGGGAACTGAAATGAGTAAATTCTGGAGCCCGTTCGTCAAGAACCTGGTGCCCTACGTGCCGGGCGAACAACCGAAGTTGACCCGCTTGGTCAAGCTCAACACCAACGAGAACCCCTACGGCCCATCGCCCAAGGCCTTGGCGGCGATGCAGACCGAACTGAACGACAACCTGCGCCTGTATCCGGACCCCAACAGTGACCTGCTCAAAGGCGCCGTGGCCCGCTACTACGGCGTGCAGAGCAACCAGGTGTTCCTGGGTAACGGCTCGGATGAAGTGCTGGCACACATCTTTCACGGCCTGTTGCAGCACGACCAGCCGTTGTTGTTCCCAGACATCAGCTACAGCTTCTATCCGGTGTATTGCGGGTTGTATGGCATCCAGTTCGAGGCAGTGCCGCTGGATGAACAATTCCGCATCGACCCGGCGGACTATGCCAAGCCGAACGGCGGGGTCATTTTCCCCAACCCGAACGCGCCGACTGGCTGCCTGCTGGCGCTGGACGCGGTCGAGCAGATCCTCAAGGCCAGCCCGGATTCGGTGGTGGTGGTCGACGAGGCCTACATCGACTTCGGCGGCGAGACGGCCATCAGCCTGGTGGATCGTTATCCGAACCTGCTGGTGACCCAGACATTGTCCAAGTCGCGCTCGCTGGCGGGGCTGCGGGTGGGCCTGGCGGTGGGCCATCCGGACTTGATCGAAGCGCTGGAACGGATCAAGAACAGCTTCAACTCCTACCCGCTGGATCGCCTGGCGAACGTCGGCGGCGCGGCGGCGTTCGATGATCGCGAGTATTTCGACCGGACTTGCCGGTTAGTCATCGAGCACCGTGAATGGGTCGTGGCCCAATTGGAAGCCAAGGGTTTTGAAGTGCTGCCCTCGGCGGCCAACTTCATCTTCGCCCGTCACCCCCGGCACGATGCGGCCGGGTTGGCGGCGAAACTGCGGAAACAGGGGGTGATCGTGCGGCACTTCAAGCAGGAACGGATTGCCCAGTTCCTGCGGATCAGCATCGGCACACCGGAGCAGAACCAGGCCCTGATCGAAGCCCTCGGCGAACTCTGAAACCCTGCATTGACCTTGTGGGAGCGAGCTCGCTCGCGAAGGCGTAGTGTCAGTCACTTCATGGTGGCTGAACTGACGCCATCGCGAGCAAGCTCGCTCCCACATTTGATCGCATTCCCCTGTGGGAGCTTGCTCGCGATGGGGGCCTCGGATCAGACCCTGAACTGATTGATCAACCGCCGCTGCTGTTCCGCCAGTTTGGTCAGTCCGGCGCTGGCCGCGCTGGACTCATCGGCACCGCTGGCCACTTCGTTCGCCACTTGTCCGATGTTGATCACGTTGCGGTTGATGTCGTCGGCCACGGCGCTTTGTTCCTCGGCAGCGCTGGCGATCTGGGTGTTCATGTCGTTGATCACCGACACGGCCTGGGTAATCGTTTCCAGGGCCTGGGCCGCTTTCGCCGCATGCTGCACGCTTTCATCGGTACGGTGCTGGCTGTCTTCCATCACCCGCACCACATCCCGGGTGCCTTGCTGTAGCTGCTGAATCATCGCCTGGATTTCTTCGGTCGCCTGCTGCGTCTTCTGCGCCAGGTTGCGCACTTCATCGGCGACCACCGCGAAACCACGGCCCTGCTCACCGGCCCGAGCCGCTTCGATGGCCGCGTTGAGGGCCAGCAGGTTGGTCTGCTCGGCGATCCCGCGGATGGCGGTGAGGATCGCGTTGATGTTCTCGCTGTCCTTGGCCAGGGTCTGCACCACGCCCACCGCCTTGCCGATTTCCACGGCCAGGGCACCAATGGAGGTGGAGGTATCCCGGACGATCTGCATGCCCTGGCTGGCGGCCTGGTCCGCATGACTGGCGGCCTGGGCCGCTTGGGTCGCGTTGCGGGCCACGTCCTGGGCGGTGGCGGTCATTTCATGCACCGCAGTGGCGACCTGATCGATCTCGGACATTTGCTTGTGCACGCCCTGGTTGGTGCGGATCGCAATATCGGCCGTGTGCTCCGATGAATCGCTGACGCTCTGCACCGAGGTCACCACTTGGGTGATCATGCCCTGCAACTTGCTCAGGAAGGTGTTGAAGCCCCTGGCGATCGCCCCCAGCTCATCGGCGCGGTCGCTCACCAGGCGACGGGTCAGGTCGCCTTCGCCCTGGGCGATGTCATCGAGCATCGCCACCATTTGCTTGAGCGGCCGGGCAATGCCATGGCCCACCAGCCAGATCACCAGCAGACCGATGCCGGCAATCACCAGGCCCACCATCGCCATGCCGAAGATATCGGCTTGGCGCTGATGGTCGAGGTCTTGCTGCAAGGCTTGCAGGTCGGCCATGACCGCATTCAGCGGCAACTGCAGCATCAGCGTCCAGCGGGCGTTGGTCTCGCCGATGCCGAACGGCATGTACACCTCGATATGCCCGTGTTCTTCGTCGATGTCGTAGCGCACCTCGCCGACGCCCAGCTTGGCCAGGTTGTCCAATTCGCTGGCATCCAGCAGGTCGCTGGCCTTTTCCCCGAGTTTGCCCGGGTCCTTGGTGAAGGCCACCAGCCGGTTGTTGCTCGAGAGCAAGGCCATTTCCCCGGCGCCGTCGTACAACTTGCCATCGGCGGCCACCAGCATGTCCTGGATGAAGTTCACCGACAGGTCGGCGCCGACGATGCCCTGGAACTTGCCATCGATCATGATCGGTTCGATGAACGAGGCGAGCATGGTCATCGTGCTGCCGACGCGATAGGGCGCCGGGTCGATCACGCAGGCTTTCTTGCTGTCCTGGGAGCACAGGTAGTACTCACTGGCGCGGATGCCGGTGGAGAGCAGTTTCTGGTCGGTCACGTCGGCGAGTTTTTCCAGGCCCAGGGAGCCGTCCTGGTTGCGAAACCACCACGGCAGGAAACGCCCGCTGGTTTCCATGCCCACCACCGGGCTGTTTACATAGTTGGCGTCGTCGTGATCGATGGCATTCGGCTCCCAGGCGATGTAGGCGCCGAGGATCTTCGGGTTGCGCACCACGGTTTCCCGCAGCAGGCTGATCATCTGCTCGCGGGGCACCTTCAGTTGCGGGTTGCCGTCCGCGCCGTTGATGCCCATCAAGGCGTTCGTGGTGGCCAGGCCACTGGCGAGCAGCAGCGGAGCCTCCAATTCCCGCTGGATCAGGCTGGCCTGGGTGCGCGCCAGGGCGCTGAGGCGTTGTTCGATGAGTTGTTCGAACTGCGCCTTGGTGCGCTGTTGCACCATCTCCTGGGTGCGGGCGCCGGCAAACAGCGCGTACAGCACAAGGGCGGCAACCACACTGAGCACGATGGCGCCGGCCAGGGCGGCCACGGAAAACTGGATCGATTTGAATTTCATAAAGGCTCCGGACGCGGAAATGACGTCTGGGCTCTTTATCGGCGTTTCTGTGGCGCGGCATGAGGCGCTGTTCGTCGGGTGACTCTAATAGCTGTGTGGGTGTCGCAAATGGATAGGGTGGGATCTGTCCGAAAAAACGCTAATCCCTCGTTGTGTATCTGGCGCCGATACAAATCAAGGCCTAGGATACGCCCACGTTTCCAGGGAGCTTCTTTTTCATGAACAAGACATTGATGGTGAGTGCGCTGAGCGTGGCGCTGCTGCTCGCCGGTTGCCAGTCGGTCAACACCACCAGCGGCGGAGCCGTGGGTGTGGAGCGCAAGCAGTACATGTTCAGCATGCTGTCGACCGACCAGGTCAACCAGATGTACGCCCAGTCCTATCAAAAGACGATGGGCGAGGCCAAAGCCCAGGGGGCGCTGGACAAGACCAGCAACGATGCCAAGCGCATCCAGGTCATTGCCGATCGCTTGATTGCCCAGGCGCCGGTGTTCCGCCCGGATTCGGCCCAGTGGAACTGGGAAGTGAACCTGATCAAGAGCGATGAACTCAACGCCAATTGCGGCCCTGGCGGCAAGATCATGTTCTACACCGGCCTGATCGACCAGTTGAAGCTGACCGACGCTGAAATCGCCGCGATCATGGGCCACGAAATCGCCCACGCCCTGCGCGAGCACGGGCGCGAAGCGATGTCCAAGGCCTATGGCATCGAGATGGCCAAGCAGGGCGCCGGTGCCTTGTTCGGCCTTGGCCAGGACAGCCTGGCATTGGCCGACACCGTCGCCAACTACGGCATGACCTTGCCCAACAGCCGTGGCAACGAGAACGAGGCCGACCTGATCGGCCTCGAACTGGCCGCCCGTGCCGGCTACGACCCGAATGCGGCGATCACCTTGTGGAACAAGATGGCCAAGGCTTCCGAAGGCGCGCCGCCGGAATTCATGAGCACCCACCCGTCGTCGAGCAGTCGTATCGCTTCGTTGCAAGCGGCGATTCCGAAGGTGATGCCGCTGTATCAGCAGGCCAAGAAATAAGCATCGCCATGTGGTGAGGCTGTCGGCCTCATCGCGAGCAAGCTCGCTCCCACAATGATCTGCAGCCCCTGTGGGAGCGAGCTTGCTCGCGATGAACGATGACGCGGTATCAAACCCACCCACTACTCTGCATCGCCTTGTACACCGCCACGATCGCCAGGACGAAGAACGCCGAGGCGGCCAGGCGGCGGATCAGGGTCAGGGGCAGCTTCTCGGCGGCGAAATTGCCCGCCAGGACCACCGGCACGTTGGCAATCAACATGCCCACGGTGGTGCCGATGATCACCAGCCACAGCTCCGGGTATTGCGCGGCGAGCATCACCGTGGCGATCTGGGTCTTGTCGCCGATTTCCGCCAGGAAGAACGCAATCAGTGTGGTCAGGAACGGTCCGAACCGGCGGGCCGTGTTGGCTTCTTCATCGTCCAGTTTGTCCGGGACCAGGGTCCACAGTGCCGTGGCCGTGAAGCTGGCCGCCAATATCCAGTGCAGGACCGCGTTGGAGAAAAAGCCGCTGACCCAGGCGCCGACCGCGCCGGCTGCCGCATGGTTGGCCAGGGTCGCGGCGACGATGCCGGCGATGATCGGCCAGGGTTTGCGAAAGCGAGCCGCCAGGATGAGCGCGAGCAATTGCGTCTTGTCGCCGATTTCGGCCAGCGCAACGATCGCCGTAGGTACGAGGAGTGAGTCCAGCATCAGGGATTTCCTAAAGGGGCGGGTCGACACGGCTATGACACGTACAGCCTTCCCGCCCCGGGTAAGGTGTGCGTGTCATAGGTCTTGTCAAACCCAGCGACCATCTGCGTGGACGCTTGGGCCGCATACGCCATGGTCTGCTGACCAAGTATGTTGACGTATGCCGGGCGAGCATGGCGCTCGCGGGAGACTACTCCCCTAGGACGGAGCGGATTCTGCCTAGGCAAACCCGATTGAGCAAGTACTGTTTCCTAAAAAATTCAACCGCGCTTGGCCCGGTAGATGCGAAAGCCCTGGCCTTCGGCCTTGATCGCGCAGACGCCCAAATGCTCCTCGATCAGCGGCTGGTACTTGAGGAAACTATTGGCAACCAGCCGAAGTTCACCACCGTTTTTCAGATGTTTGGCTGCTTTTCGCAGCAGGTTTTCCGTGGCGTGGTAATCGGTGTGCACGCCGACATGGAACGGCGGGTTGCTCAGGATCGCGCTCAAACCCATCGGTGCGGCGTCGATGCCATCACCGGTCAGCACTTCGGCTTCCAGGCCATTGGCGGCCAGGGTCAGGCGACTGCTGGCGGCAGCAAATGCATCCACGTCCAACAGGGTGACGGTGTTGTGCGGATAGCGCCGCTTGACCGCCGCCCCCAGCACCCCGGCGCCGCAGCCGAAGTCGAGCAAATGCCCGCTGGGCAGTTTATCCAGGTGTTCCAACAGCAGCGCACTGCCGCGGTCCAGGCGACCGTGGCTGAACACCCCCGGCAGGCTGATGACCTTCAGCGGGCCTTCGGCCAGGGGCAGTTCGTAGGTCTGGGCCAGGCTTTCCAGGGGCTTGGCCTCGGGCGCGTTGGCGACAGTGACCTGCCACAGTTGGCAGTGCCGGGCGCTGTCGAGCTTGCGCGGCTTGCCAAACGGGTTGAGCTGCTTGGATGCGCCTTCGATGCCGCTGCGTTTTTCCCCCACCAGGTACACCTCGCGCCCGGCCAGGCGCGCCGCCACGGCATTGAGGAGGTAGTCGGTCAGGTCCTTGGCCTTAGGCAGGAACACCACGGCGGTGTCGAACGCACGCTCGGGCACGGTCACGCCAAAGTGGCTGCGCTCGGGAAAACGAGCATCCAGCGCCGCCTGATCGCCGGCATGCCAGCACCAGCCATGGGCTTCTGGCAAACGGCCGAGCAAATCGTCGGCGGGCAGGCCGGTCAACAACACCGAACCCTGGAATAACTCGGCCTGACGAAGCAGTACTTCACTGCGCGGATCCATGGTCTGCTCCTTGATAAAGCGGGTAAAAAAAAGTGCGGCAGTTTATCAACTGACGACACGCCGCGCTGTACCGCCGAAAAAGCCTTGGGCGTTTTCGCTCATTTGGCCGACGATCCGCTGCCGCGCTTCGCGGCTGCCCCAGGCGTTGTGTGGGGTGACGATCAACCGTGGGATATCGCCGGCCAGCAGCGGGTTGCCTTGGGTCGGTGGCTCCACGCTGAGCACGTCGGTGGCGGCGCCTCCCAGGTGACCGCTGCGCAGTGCTTCGGCCAGGGCCTGTTCGTCGATCAATCCACCACGGGCGGTATTGACCACGAATGCGCCGGGCTTGAGCAGCGCCAGTTCGCGGGCGCCGATGAAGTTCCGGGTGTGCTCGTTGAGCGGGCAGTGCAGGGTCAGGGCATCGACTTGCGGCAACAACTGCTCCAGCGGCAAGCGGTCGGGACGGGCCGGGCGCCCCGGGACCTGCCCCAGCAGCACGCGCATGCCAAAGGCTTCGGCCAGCCGCCCGACGGCGCTGCCCAACTCGCCATGGCCGAGCAAACCCAGGGTCTTGCCTTGCAGCTCGACAATCGGATAGTCCAGCAGGCAGAACTGCGAAGCCTGCTGCCAGCGACCTTCCCCCACCGCTTTTTGATAATCGGCCAGGCGCGTCGCCAGGTTCAGCAACAGCATGAGGGTGTGCTGGGCCACCGACGGCGTGCCGTAGCCCTGGCAATTGCACACCGTGATGCCGTGGTGGCGGGCGGCCGCCAGGTCGACATTGTTGGTACCCGTGGCACTGATCAGGATCAGCTTCAGTTCAGGGCTGGCCGCCATGGCCTGGGCATCGATCACGATTTTGTTGGTGATTGCCACAGTGGCGCCCTTGAGCCGCTCGATGACCTGGTCCGGCGAGGTCCGGGCGAACAGTTGCAGTTCGCCGAAGCAACTGCGCAACGGGCTCAGGTCCAGGTCGCCGAGGTCCAGGGAGGAGTGGTCGAGGAAAACGGCGCGGGCGGTGTTCGTCATCAGCTGTACCTTTTATGTCAAGAACCGAAGGCGTAATGTGGCGAGCCTATCAGATGGTTTGTTGCTTTGGTCTGGCGCGATATTGGGGATCATGGGGAACCCTGTGGCGAGGGGATTTATCCCCGCTGGACTGCGAAACAGTCCCAAAAGCCCTGGAAATGATTTTTGCCTGACACACCGAGTGTTCAAGTATCAGGGCTGCTTCGCGGCCCAGCGGGGATAAATCCCCTCGCCACATGTCCACTCTCCAAAAAGTTGATGTTCGTTTCGAGATTGAGTTAGCCAAGGAGCCCCTATGTACCTCACCGAATTCCTCACCGTCGCCCTGATCCACCTGCTGGCTGTTGCCAGTCCCGGGCCGGATTTTGCCGTGGTGGTGCGCGAAAGCGTGACCCATGGCCGACGCGCCGGGACCTGGACGGCGCTGGGCGTCGGCACGGCGATTTTCCTGCACGTGGGCTATTCGTTGCTGGGCATCGGCCTGATCGTGTCGCAATCGATCGTGCTGTTCAACGCGCTGAAGTGGGCCGCTGCCGCGTACCTGCTGTACATCGGCTTCAAGGCACTGCGGGCGCAACCGGCCAAGCCGGCCGAGGAAAACCTGCACAAGGAAGTCGGTGAGCGGACTGCCCGTGGCGCATTCATTTCGGGCTTCGTCACCAACGGCCTGAACCCCAAGGCGACGCTGTTTTTCCTGTCGCTGTTCACTGTGGTGATCAACCCGCATACGCCGTTGGCGATCCAGGCCGGTTACGGCGTGTACCTGGCGGTGGCGACGGCCGTCTGGTTCTGCCTGGTGGCGCTGTTGTTCAGCCAGCAACGGGTGCGCGCCGGTTTCGCGCGCATGGGCCACTGGTTCGACCGGACCATGGGCGCGGTGCTCGTTGCCATCGGCGTGAAGCTGGCGTTTACCGAGGCGCACTGACCGTTGCGCGCTGTCCTTTGATCGCTTCCACGCGCAGGTGGGGCGATCAATGCCGCTGGCGGGCGTAATCCAGAAAAGCGTCGATGTTGTCACTGCACAGCAGGGGTGACACCGCCTTGACCTCTTCCATCGGCCATTCCCACCAGGCCGACTCCAGCAGGGCCTGACGCACCGGCTCCTCGAAGCGCCAGCGAATGAACCGGCACGGGTTGCCGCCCACCATGGCGTAAGGCTCGACATCGCGCGTCACCACCGCGCCGGCGGCGACCACGGCGCCATGGCCGATGGTTACGCCCGACAGGATCATCGCGTCAGCGCAGATCCAGCAGTCGCTGCCAATCACCACGTCGCCCTTGGTCGGGTTGCTGCCGGGAATGTGCCGGGCTTCATCGATCATCAGTGGGAATGGAAACGTGCTGACCCAGTCGGTGCGATGCCCACCGCCCAGCAGGATCTTCACCCCTTCGGCGATCGACGTATAGGAACCGACCTTGAGGACCGTGTCGTCGCCGAACTCCATCACCTCGGGAATGCCATACGTGCCCACCCCGACCTGGTATTTCGGATAGCGCAGACGGATTTTTTCCGGTGAGCGTTCGAGTTTTTCCAGGCGCTTGAGGTGCTTTCGGTCCTTTCGTTCCTTGAGTTTCTGCAAAAACTTCATGATTGGAACCTTGTCATCGGCCATCGCAAGACCAGTCGCTTGAAGCGCTTGAAACTGGTTTTGTTCCAGTGACGCCAGGGGATGCTGCGCAACAGCTGCCAGGCTTCTTTCCGGTCTTCGACCACGGCGTACTTCAGCGCCTTGTGCACCAGCACCGTACGGGCCGACTCGTAGGCGGGGTGATCCCGATAGGGCTCGATGGCCTGCAGGTCCGTCTTGAGCATCAAGCGGTATTTCCTCGACAGGTTATTGGGGTGGCGGCGATAGCGCGTGACGCAGATCGGTAGTTCATGGATTTCATAGCCCTGGCGGGCGATCCGCAGGGTGATCTGGAAATCCTGGACCCTTAGCTGCGGATCATAAAAACCGGCGTCCCGCAGGGCGCTCATGCGATACAGGGCCGTGGGCGCGCCGATGACCGCGGCGTTGCGCAGCAGGTCATCGAAGGTATGCACCTGAATGTGGTCGCGTTGCTGTTCCTTGATGGTCCGGCCATCGCTGTCCATGTAGATGATCAGCGCGCCGACACAGCCCACCTGCGGGTGTTCGTCCAGGTATCGGGCGCGGACCCCGATCGAATGGGGCAACATCACATCGTCAAGGTCCGGGGTGGCGACATACGTGCCCTTGGCATACTTCAGCCCGTGGTTGAGTGCCGCGCTCACGCCCTGGTTCTCCTGGGAGTAGAGCTGGAAATCGTAGGTCTGCTGCAACTGCCGGAGCATGGCCAGGCTGTCGTCGGTGGAGCCGTCGTCGACCACGATGACCTCAACGTTCCGGTAATCCTGGGCAAAGAGGCTGTGGATCGCTTCTTCCAAGTACTTCCCGGCGTTGTAGCAAGGGGCCACGATCGACACAAGCGGCGCACCTTGAGGCGCGGTGGCCTGGGAAGAGGTCAGTTCGGTGTTCATTATTTTCTGTCAAAAAGTGGTGGCATGCTGGAGACCTGCCAGGGCATTTCCCCGCAGGCTTTTGTAACAGGCGTGACACCTATGCTCGCTGTTGGATCCCGATCTGACAAGGTTTGGTTGCACAATGCTTGCGAAACCTGGGGGTGAGGTGGCTCTAGGCTAGTATTTGCGCGCGGATCAAATCATTCCTTTGGCTGATTTGATCCGTGTATAAGCGCTCTAGAGTGCTTGCTTCCAGCCAAGACCGTGCAGTCAGAAAAGGGACTCTTATGTTGCAGACTCGCGTTATTCCTCCCGCCGAAGGCGCCTATCAATACCCGCTGCTGATCAAGCGGCTGCTGATGTCCGGCACGCGTTACGAGAAAACCCGCGAGATCATCTACCGTGACCAGTTGCGCTACAGCTATCCGACGCTGATCGAACGGGTCGCGCGCCTGGCCAACGTGTTGACCGAGGCGGGGGTCAAGGCCGGCGATACCGTGGCGGTGATGGACTGGGACAGCCATCGCTACCTGGAATGCATGTTCGCGATCCCGATGATCGGCGCGGTGATCCACACCATCAACGTGCGCCTGTCACCGGAGCAGATCGTCTACACCATGAACCACGCCGAGGACCGCTTCGTGCTGGTCAACAGCGAGTTCGTCGGCTTGTACCAGGCGATAGCCGGGCACCTGACCACGGTGGACAAGACCCTGCTGCTGACCGACCTGCCGGAAAAAACCGCCGACCTGCCGAACCTGGTGGGTGAGTACGAGCAATTGCTGGCCGCCGCGGCGCCCACCTACGACTTCCAGGATTTCGACGAAAACTCCGTCGCCACCACGTTCTACACCACTGGCACCACGGGCAACCCCAAGGGCGTGTACTTCACCCATCGGCAACTGGTGCTGCACACCATGGGCGTGGCGACCATCATGGGGGCCATCGACAGCGTGCGGCTGCTGGGCACCAACGACGTGTACATGCCGATCACGCCAATGTTCCACGTCCACGCCTGGGGCCTGCCCTACGTGGCGACCATGCTCGGGCTCAAGCAGGTCTACCCGGGGCGCTACGACCCCGAATTCCTGGTTCGGCTGTGGCGCAAGGAAAAGGTCACCTTTTCCCATTGCGTGCCAACCATCCTGCAAATGGTCCTCAATGCCAAGGGCGCCCAGGACACCGACTTCGGCGGCTGGAAGATCGTCATCGGCGGCAGCGCCCTGAATCGCAGCCTGTACGAAGCGGCCAAGGCACGGGGCATCCAGCTCACTGCCGCCTACGGCATGTCGGAAACCGGCCCGCTGGTGTCCTGTGCCCACCTCAACGACGAATTGATGGCCGGCAGCGAGGACGAGCGCACCACCTACCGGATCAAGGCCGGCGTGCCGGGGCCGCTGGTGGAGGCGGCGATTGTCGACGCCGAGGGACGGTTCCTGCCCGCCGATGGCGAGACCCAGGGCGAACTGGTGCTGCGCGCGCCGTGGCTCACCGAAGGCTATTTCAACGAGCCGCAGAAGGGCGCCGAGCTCTGGGCCGGCGGCTGGCTGCACACCGGCGACGTTGCCACGCTGGACAACATGGGCTTCATCGACATCCGCGACCGCATCAAGGACGTGATCAAGACCGGTGGCGAATGGATCTCCTCCCTGGACCTGGAAGACCTCATCAGCCGTCATGCGGGGGTACGCGAAGTAGCAGTGGTCGGCATTCCCGATCCGCAGTGGGGCGAGCGGCCGTTTGCCTTGCTGGTGGTTCGAGAAGGGCATGAGATCGGGGCTCGCGAACTCAAGGAGCACCTCAAGCCGTTCGTCGAGCTGGGGCATTTGAGCAAGTGGGCGATCCCGAGCCAGATCGCCCTTGTTACGGAAATTCCCAAGACCAGCGTCGGCAAGCTCGACAAGAAGCGTATCCGCATCGACATCACCGAATGGCAGAGCAACAACAGCACCTTCCTGTCCACGCTTTAGGCCTTTTTGCCGTGCCCGAAAGGGCACGGCAGCCCCACCAAGCAAGCGCTTGCCTTGTCAAACCGCAAATTTCAGCCATCCTTGCCGTGCCGACATCTGTCGGCCTGGCGAAAGGACTGTTCCAGAGTGGTCGCGGGCTGCAAATCACACTTTAGAGGGATCAAGCCGTACTACCTGCTGGCTATAGTCCGCTCACGGATTCTCAAGAACGGGGCGCACGCACGAAAGGGCGATGCGACTTCGACGGATGTCGGGACGCTGCCGCTCCCTGCCGCCGAGGTGTTTTTGAAATGTCCATTGCCATAACAATAATGCACATGGAGTAGCGTCGATGACCTCAGCAACCACGTTCTGGCGCCGGGCAAAACTGCCTCTGGCGGTCAGTCTCGCCTCTTCGCTCGCCGGGCCAGCATTCGGCGTCAGTTTCAACATCGGTGAAATCGAAGGCCAGTTCGACTCGTCCCTGTCGGTCGGCGCGAGCTGGTCCACGGCCAAGGCCAACCGGGATCTGATCGGTGTCAACAATGGCGGCAAGGGTTTGTCGCAGACCTCCGACGACGGTCACTTGAACTTCAAGCGAGGGGAAACCTTCTCGAAGATCTTCAAGGGCATCCATGACCTGGAACTGAAGTACGGCGATACCGGCGTGTTCGTGCGCGGCAAGTACTGGTACGACTTCGAACTCAAGGACGAACACCGCCTGTACAAGGACATCAGCGACAGCAACCGCAAGGAAGGCGCCAAGTCCTCCGGCGGGCAGATCCTCGATGCGTTCGTCTACCACAACTATGCCATTGCCGATCAGCCAGGCTCCGTGCGCCTGGGCAAGCAAGTGGTCAGCTGGGGTGAAAGCACGTTCATCCAGGGCGGCATCAACTCCATCAACCCGGTCGACGTGTCCGCGTTCCGTCGTCCTGGCGCCGAGATCAAGGAAGGCCTGATCCCGGTCAACATGTTCTACGTGTCCCAGAGCCTGACCGACAATCTGTCGGCCGAGGCGTTCTACCAGATTGAATGGGACCAGACCGTGGTGGATAACTGCGGTACGTTCTTCTCCCAGCCGGATGTGATTGCCGACGGGTGCAACGATAACCTGCGGGTGTTGAACAAGCGTTCGACCATTCCGTTGCCGGGCGTCATTCTTCCAATATTGGAAGGCCAGGGGGTCGATATCAACGAAGAAGGCGTGCTGGTACGTCGTGGCCCGGACCGCGATGCCCGCGACAGCGGCCAGTGGGGCGCATCGTTGAAGTACATGTTCGAACCACTGGACACCGAGTTCGGTGCCTACTTCATGAATTACCACAGCCGTGCGCCGATTTTCAGTGCCCAGGGGGCTGCGCAGCAGTTCTACACTGCGGGGCCCATCGCGGCACTGCGTCCTCTGATCGTGGCGGGTAACTCCAACTACTTCGTCGAATACCCGGAAGATATCCGTCTCTATGGCCTGAGTTTCTCCACGACACTGCCTACCGGCACGGCATGGAGCGGTGAGATCAGCTATCGGCCGAATGCACCGGTGCAGTTGAGCACCACTGACATTCTCTTCGCCGGTGTGACGCCACTTCCCGGATTTGGTGATGCATCGGTGCTCCAGGGCACGCCGGGCCAAGACCTGCATGGCTATCGCCGTAAAGAGATCACTCAGTTCCAGACCACCTTCACGCACTTCCTGGATCAAGTCATGGGCGCCAGCCGCCTGACCCTGGTGGGTGAAATCGGGGTGACCCATGTTGGTGGCCTGGAAAGCAAATCCGACGCTCGTTATGGCCGTGATCCGGTGTTTGGGCCGGGTGAGCTGCCCAACGGCTTCTGTAACTCGCTCAATACGTCTACTGCTGCGGGGGGCGGCCAGACCATCAACGACGTCAACAGCAACTGCAACAACGACGGCTTCACCACCTCCACGTCCTGGGGCTACCGCGCTCGCGCCATCTGGGAATACCCGGACGTGTTCGCTGGCGTGAACCTCAAGCCCAACGTGGCCTGGTCCCATGACGTCAAAGGCTACTCGCCAGGCCCTGGTGGCAACTTCGAAGAAGGCCGCAAAGCCGTCAGCCTCGGGCTGGATGCCGAGTACCAGAACACCTACAACGCCAGCCTGGCCTACACCAACTTCTTTGGTGGCGACTTCAGCACCGTGGACGATCGCGATTTCCTGGCGCTCAGCGTCGGCGTGACCTTCTAAGCACCGTATTTCAGGACGACACACTATGAAAATAACAAAGAATCTGTTGCAGGTCGGTGTTCTGGGGTTATCCCTGCTGGCCGCCAGCGTCATGGCGGCAGTACCCGCGGCCGAGGCCGACAAGCTCGGCAAGAGCCTGACGCCGATGGGCGCCGAGATGGCCGGCAATGCCGATGGCTCGATCTCGGCCTGGAAACCCATGGCCAAGAATGCCGGTGCCGTGGACAGCAAGGGCTTCCTGGCCGATCCATTCCCGACTGAAAAACCGCTGTTCACCATCACTGCGCAGAACGTCGAGCAGTACAAGGACAAACTCGCCCCGGGCCAGTACGCGATGTTCAAGCGCTACCCGGAAACCTTCAAGATGCCGGTCTACCCGACCCATCGCGGCGCCACCGTGCCGGACGAGGTGTTCGCCTCCATCAAGAAAAATGCGGTCAACACCAAGCTGGTCTCCGGCGGCAACGGCCTGGAGAACTTCGAGACGGCCGTGCCGTTCCCGATTCCCCAGAGCGGCGTCGAAGTCATCTGGAACCACATCACTCGCTATCGCGGCGGCAGCGTGACGCGCCTGGTCACCCAGGCCACCCCGCAGCCCAACGGTTCGTACAGCCTGGTGTACTTCCGCGACCAGTTCGTGTTCCGCGACAAGATGAAGGATTTCGATCCGGCCAACCCTGGCAACATCCTGTTCTACTTCAAGCAGCAAGTGACCGCGCCGGCGCGCCTGGCCGGTGGCGTGCTGCTGGTGCACGAGACCCTGGACCAAGTGAAGGAGCCGCGTTCGGCGTGGGTCTACAACGCTGGCCAGCGCCGTGTGCGCCGTGCCCCGCAAGTGTCCTATGACGGCCCGGGTACCGCCGCCGACGGCCTGCGTACCTCCGACAACCTGGACATGTACAACGGCGCACCGGACCGCTACGACTGGAAACTGGAAGGCAAGAAAGAGCTGTACATCGCCGCCAACAGCTACCGGATCGATTCGCCGCAACTCAAGTACGCCGACATCATCAAGGCCGGCCACATCAACCAGGACCTGACCCGCTACGAGCTGCGTCGCGTCTGGCATGTGACCGCGACCCTGAAGGAAGGCCAGCGCCACATCTACGCCAAGCGTGACTTCTACATCGATGAAGACACCTGGCAAGCCGCGGTGATCGACCACTACGACGGTCGTGGCCAACTGTGGCGCGTGGCCGAGGCCCATGCCGAGAACTACTACGACAAGCAAGTGCCGTGGTACGCCCTGGAAACCCTCTACGACCTGCAGTCCGGCCGCTACCTGGCGCTGGGCATGAAGAACGAAGAGAAATCGGCCTACGACTTCGGCTTCACCGCCACCACCGCCGACTTCACCCCGAACGCACTGCGTCAGGACGGCATCCGCTAAACCGCTCCACCCGAGGCCGCATCCTCGAAACAACGCCCCGACTGGTTCGGGGCGTTGTTTTTGTGGGGCTAAACACAAATGAGGAGGTAAACACAAAGTTGTGGCGAGGGGATTTATCCCCGTTGGGTCGCGAAGCGGCCCTCGACCAGCCAACTCGGAGCGACAGGTCGGTGCCTTCAAGCTTTGGGGCCGCTTCGCGACCCAGCGGGGATAAATCCCCTCGCCACAGAAGTGATGCCACATACCTTTCAAGTTGAATCGACTTGTAGTCTTTTTGTAGCCATTTGTAGCACTCCCTTCAATACCTCCTCGTTTACCGCTAGTCTGCGGACATCTGCAACGCCGCCACCCGCATTCCTACAAGAGCCGGCCATGACTGATTTGTCTTCACTTCCGGATTCTGCCCGCGCAGCCATCGCGGTACAGGACGGGCGTTTCTACCGCCCGCCCTTGCCCGACGGCCATGTCGCGCGGCCGCGGTTGTGCGAGCGTTTGGCCGCTGGGCTTGGGGGCAGGTTGCTGTTGGTCAGTGCCCCGGCGGGGTTCGGTAAAAGCTCCCTGGCGGTGGAGTTCTGCCAGAGCCTGCCGGCCCATTGGCAAAGCCTCTGGCTGGGGCTCAGTGCCCGGGACAACGATCCGGGGCGTTTTCTGGAACGCTTGCTCGACGGGCTCCAGGCATTTTTCCCGCAACTGGGCGGCCGGGCGCTGGGGCTGCTGAAAATGCGCCAGCGCCATCAACCCTTTGCCTTCGAAGAATGGCTCGATGGCTTGCTGGACGAATTGTCCGCCCACTTATCGCCCCGCAATCCCTTGTTGCTGGTCCTCGACGATTACCACCTGGCCCAAAGCCCGGTGCTGGATCGCTCCCTGCAATTTTTCCTCAATCACCTGCCCGACGGTTTGCTGGTACTCGTCACCAGTCGCCAGCGCCCGGACTGGCACCTGGCGCGCCTGCGCCTGTCGCGGCAATTGCTCGAACTCAACGAGCAAGACCTGCGCCTGACCCATGACGAAGCCTTGACCCTGCTCCAGCATCACAGCAGCTCGTTGCGCGGCGAGGCGCTGGAAAACCTCATCCAGCGCAGTGAAGGCTGGGTGGCCGGGCTGCGGTTCTGGTTGCTGGCCGCCTCCGAAGCCGGCAGCGAAGGCCTGCTGCCCCAGGCCTTGCACGGTGGGGAGGGGTTGATCCGCGATTACCTGCTCGAAGAAGTCATCGATTGCCTGCCCGCCGAGGTGCAGGCGTTCCTCTACGACACGGCCCCTCAGGAACGCTTTTGCAGCGCGCTGTGCGATGCCGTGCGCGAAGCCCATGACAGTGGCGAAATCCTGCGTTACCTGGCGGCCCACCAGGTCTTCCTGGTACCGCTGGACGAGCACGGCCATTGGTACCGTTATCACCACTTGTTTTCCGACCTGCTGCGCAGTCGCCCCAGCGCGCCGGCCATGGTCCCGGCCGCGACCCTGCACCTGCGGGCCTGTCGCTGGTTCAACGCCCAGGGCCTGATCGACGAAGCCGTGGAACAGGCGTTGCGGGCCGGGCATCTGGACGTGGCGGCGAACCTGGTGCAGAACCTTTCGGAGGAGCAACTGCTGGCCGAGCAGAACGTCGGCATGTTGCTGCGCTGGAAAATGGATTTGCCCGACAGCCTGCTCATCAGCACGCCGCGGCTGATCGTGCTCTACAGCTGGGCATTGGGCCTGGCCTGCCAATTGGACGCCGCCGAAGAGCTGGCCGCGCACTTGAGTCGATTCCTGCCGGCGCCTTCGGCCACTGCGCAAAAATCCATGCTCGCCCAATGGCTGGCCCTGAGCGGCATCGTCGCCCGTGGCCGCGGTGATCGCGAGGCCACCCTGCGTTATTGCAGCGAAGCCCTGGAGAGCCTGCCGCAAAAACGCTACGGCCAGCGGCTGATGTGCCTGTCCACCTTGTCGAACCTGGCGATTGCCGACGGCGACCTGTGGCGCGCCCGGAACCTGAACCGCGATTCCCTGGAGCTGGCGCAGCGGGTCGGCAACCCATTGTTCGAGGCCCTGGCCCATTACGACCGTGCCCGGGTCTTGCAGGCGCGGGGGGAAATCCTGCGGGCGCTGGACGAAGTGCACCAGGGCCTGCAACGTTTGCATAAACTATCGCCCCAGCGGCTTTATGCGGTGCGGGCGCGGTTGATCATGTACGAGGGGTTCCTGCTGACCTTGCGCATGCAACCCCAGGTCGGCCTGGCGCGGTTGCAGGCAGGCCTCACCGAAGCCCGCGCCTGCCGCGACATCAGCGTGCTGATCGGTCATTGCGTGATCGCCCGTATCGAAGGCTATGGCGGTGAGTTCGCCCGGGCCTTTGCCGAACTGGCTGAAGCCGAGCGCCTGATGCACATCTGGGACGTTCCGCCGATCTATTACCTGGCGATGATTACCCTGGTCAAATGCGAGCTCTGGCTGGCCCAGGGGCGCACCGACCTGGCCGAAGCCTGGCTGGCCCGCTTGGGCCAGACCTACACCGGCGAGCGGGCCGCCGCGCCGCCGGAGTTCCACCCGCAACTGCCGCTGCACGTCGAATTGCAGCAGGCGGTGCTGGAATCCATCCGGGGTCAACCGATGCTTGCCGAAGGGCGACTCGATGCCCTGCTTGAACACGGCCAGCAAACCGGCCGGCAAATGCTCAGCGTGATGGCACTCAACCAAAAGGTCGCCTTGCTGTTGAGCGTCGGTCGTGAGCCCGAAGCCCGCCGTACCCTGGCCCAAGCTTTCGAAGCCGCCAGCGGCGGAGTGTTGCAGCCCTTCGAGTGGCTGTTTGGCAAGCACTGTGAATGGTTTCGCGAACAACTGCTGCACGCACCGCCCAGCACGTTGCGCGAACATCTGCTCGAACGCCTGCCCTCGACGGTGCCCCAGCCTGTCGACCCGGCGGCACCTGTCGAAACCCTCAGCAGTCGCGAGCGAGCGGTGTTGCAGCTGATTGCCCAAGGTTGTTCGAACCAGGAGATCAGCGAGCAATTGTTCATCTCGCTGCACACCGTCAAGACCCACGCCAGCCACATCAACAGCAAACTCGGCGTCGAGCGCCGCACCCAGGCGGTGGCGCGGGCGAAGGCGTTGGGGTTGTTGGGTTGAGCGAGGTTTTGGGAACGGCGAGAAAAACCTGTGGCGAGGGAGCTTGCTCCCGCTGGGCCTGTAGGAGCTGTCGAGTGCAGCGAGGCTGCGATCTTGTCCCAGGCAATTGAGTCGTAAGCGAAAGAATGAGATCAAAAGATCGCAGGCTTCGCCAGCTCCTACAGAACCTTGACAAGGAATCCCTCGATGTTGCCTCTGTACAAAACCATCCCGTCCCCCGTCGGCCAGTTGATCCTCGTCGCCCGGGAGACAAGATTGGCGGCCATCCTGTGGGAAAACGAGCGCCTCAACCGGGTGCGCCTGGGGCCTTTGGAAGAAGACACTCAGCATCCGGTTCTCAAGGAAACCGAACGTCAGTTGCTGGAGTACTTCGCCGGTCAGCGCCGCCGTTTCGAACTGGAGCTGGACTTTGCCGGCACTGATTTCCAGGTCCGAGTGTGGCAGGCCCTGTTGACCATTCCCTTCGGTGAAACCCGCAGTTACCGCGACATCGCCGTCCAGATCGGCCAACCGACCGCGGTCCGGGCGGTCGGCGCCGCCAACGGTCGCAACCCCATCTCGATCATCGCCCCGTGCCACCGCGTCATCGGCAGCTCCGGCAGCCTCACCGGCTTCGCTGGCGGCCTGGCGGCCAAACAACTGCTGCTCAGCCTCGAAGGCCAGCAGACCCTGCAGTTGGCGTTCTGACTGCTACTTCCCTGTGGGACTGTAGATTTTGCATCCATCCTCAATCCCCTGTGGGAGCGGGCTTGCTCGCGAAAGCGGAGTGTCAGGCAACTTATTTGGCGATTGATACACCGCTTTCGCGAGCAAGCCCGCTCCCACAATGTTTTCAGGCCGGTGGGGATTTTGGGGGCCGCATGCGTGTCGGTGGTTGGCCGTTGGCGTTGTGCTGGTAGATCTTCGTGGGCTGGCCCTGTTCGTTGAAGAACACCTGGCCAATGCCGGCGCTGTTCCACAACCGTTCGCCGGCTTCGGCGTGTTCCGGGGTGTGGGGGACGATGCGCATGCTGCGGCGCTTGGTGAACCAGTTCAGGGGCGAGCGCGGGGAGTAGAGCCAACGGTTCAGGCGGTCGAACCATTCCAGCAGCACGGGCGGGAACTCATTCTTGATGCCGCTGCTGGTGATCTGCCAGATGCGCGGGCCGCCCTTGCGGTGTGGGATCAGCACCTCGTAGACGAAGGAATAATGCACGTCCCCCGACAGCACCACGTAATTACCCGGTGTACGCGAGTGTCGGAAAATGTTCAGGATCACCTGGGCCGCGCCGCGATGGGCCATCCAGTTTTCCGCGTCCACCAGCAACGGATAACCGCACCAACTGAACACCCGCTGCACGGTCTCGATCAGCTTCACGCCGAAGATCGGCGCCGGTGAAACGATGATGGCCGAGGGGTGATCCAACAACTCTTGCTGCAACTCGCTCAGGGCTTCCCAATCCAGCAGGCCGGACGGTTGCTTGAGGGTGTTCTCACTGCGCCAGCGACGGGTGCGGGTGTCGAGCACCACCAGGGCCGGGGTGCTCGGCAGTACGTAATGCCACTGCTGGAAACCCAACAGGGTGTCGATCAATCGGTCCTGTGGTTCGCTGTCGAGGTAGCGATCTCGGGCAGTGTCGCTCAAGGCCAGGGTTTGCGGGAGCACGTCCGCAAAGGCATCCGGGTTGTTGCCCCAGCCTTGGCAGAGCATGTAGGCGATCAAGGCGTTGCCGATGATGCGCTTGGAGAACGGATGGCCGTAGGCCGTTTCCTCCCACTGCGCGGACAGATTCCAGTCATCGGTAATGTCGTGGTCGTCGAAAATCATCAGGCACGACAGGTGCGCAAATACCCGCGCCACGCCGCCCAGCCCGGTCTTGAACGCGTCGATGCGTCGCTGTTCCAGGGCGTAGCGCTGGCGCCGCTCGACGGTCAGTTCGGGGGGCTGCACAGCGATCAGTGTCCAGGGCACCGGCGACCACACCAGCAGGTACATCGCCATGACTTCGGCAAACGTCACCAAGTGATTATCGGCGCTGCTGCTGGTGAAGATCGGCTTGCGCGCCCCGCCGAAAAACCGCTCGCGCAGGGTTTCGTTGCTCTCCAGTGCCGGGAGCAAATCGGCGCGATGGTAATAACTGGCCGGATGTTGATAGAGCTTGGCGCTGTCTTCCACGACGGCGCCGTCCAGGCATTCCTCGAACAGCCCCAAGCGTTCGATCAGCCCATGAATCGCCCGCAGCATGGGCCCGGCGACGTCGTCGGCATAGACCTGGTCGCCACTCATCATCAGCAGTGCCGGGCGTTGCGCCGGGTTTTGCGCGAGCAGGCGGTCGACACAGAGCAGGCCATCGTTGGCCGGGTAATGGGGTTTGCGGCAGGAACCGTGAACCAATTGCTCGATACGCGAATGCAACATGAAGTTCGGGCACTGTGCGCCGTCATACAACAGATGCGGCGCCCACTCGGCGATGGGTGCGCCGTCCACCAGCAAGTCGTAGTCAATCGCCACGTCCCGGGGCAGGGGCGCGTCGAGCGTCACATCGATCAAGTGCACAAACGCCCGCTGCCCCACCGGCACCACGGTGCACCGTGATGCATCGAGTGCCAGGTCGCCGACACCGTCAATGCGCAGCGTCAACGCCAACGCTCGCGTGCCCACCAACCACATCACCAGGCGCGCAGGCTCCAGCCGCCGTAACAGCGGGCCGACCAGAACAGGGGGCAGGGCAAGGGCGATATCGGGGGTGGACGACAGCATCAGTGCTAAAAGCTCTGTTCAGGGAGAGGCGGGGATCATAACGCAATGTGTTGTGCAGCTGGGGATAGGGGGCGGCCACTTTTGTGGTGAGAGAGCAAGCTTCCTCACCACAGGAAAGTGTCAAGCCTGGTGGTGTTACTGGGCGCTGTTGGAAGCCTCGGCCGCCTTGATCAGGTCCGGACCGATCTCTTTCTCGAACTTCGCCCATACCGGTTTCATTCGTTCGCGCCAGACACTGCGTTCTTGCGGCGTGAGGGTGATGATCTCGGTGGTCTTGGCGTCCAGGACGTGCTTCTTGTCCTGTTGGTTGAAGCGTTCCGCTTCCTGGTTGGCATGGGCAGTGGATTCGACCACGATCTTCTCCAGCTCGCTGCGGATATCCGGCGGCAGGCCGTTCCAGAAGTCCGACGTGGTGATCAACATGTAGTCGAGTATGCCGTGGTTGGATTCGGTGACGTATTTCTGTACCTCATTGAGCTTCTGGTTGTAGAAGTTCGAATAGGTATTTTCCGTGCCGTTGACCAGGCCGGTGCGCAGCCCCTGGTACACCACCGAGAAAATCATCGGTTTGGCCTTGGCATCCACCGCCTTGAACTGCTCCTCCAGCACCGCAGAGGTCTGTATCCGGAACGTCAGGCCACGGGCATCCTCAGGGGTGCGCAATGGCTTGCTGGCCGACAGCTGCTTCATGCCGTTGTGCCAATAGGCCAGGCCGATGACGTTCTTGCTTTCCATGGACTTGAGCAGTTTCTGGCCCTCGGGGCTTTGCTGGAAACGGTCTACTGCAGCGATGTCGTCGAATAGAAAGGGTAAGTCGAACAGTTGCACGGTCTTGGTGTACTGATCGAACTTGGCCAGTGACCGCGCAATGATTTGCACCTCTCCCAGAAGCAGGGCTTCCATCTCCTTGTCATCGCCGTACAGCGTGGAGTTGGGGTAGACCTCGACCTTCACCTTGCCCGGCAGCCGCTCTTCCACCAGCTTCTTGAGCATCAACGCGCCCTGGCCCTTGGGCGTTTGGTCGCCTACCACGTGGGAGAACTTGATGACGATCGGCTCCGCCGCCATGACCGTGCCCCACACGCCGAAAGCCAGAGTGCAGGCGAACGCTTTCCATACAGGTTTGAGCATTGCGAAATTCCCTTTGCCTTTACATTCATCGTACGGGCTTCTTCGGAACCCGACGTACAGCAGACAACGTCAAGTCTAGGAGAAAAATCATCCACCGCTGGGTGACGTGTTCAGGCGGGCAAACCATCGGGCTTCTGCTGGATGTGGGCGGGTGTTCACGGCCCCCTTGTGGGAGCGAGCCTGCTCGCGATGACGGCGGTACAGCGCTGCTCCTGCTAGTTGCGCTTCCAGCACTCCGCAAACCTTGCACAAACCCCGTAGCGCTCATCCATCTGCGCCATCCTTTCCAGGTGATGACCTACCGCTTCGACCGTCACCCCGTTCCCGATCCGGAAGTATTCCACCATCATCGCGACATCCAGATCGATCTCGGCTTTCTCCGGCTTGGCATTGGCGGTTTTGGGCAACGCCCATTGTTCCAGCTGCTCATCCTTCACCTGCCGCAGGCGCGTCTGGTATTCGTCCTTGAAGCGTTCCAGCGAGCGCGCCTTGTTCTGCGCCATGTCATCGCCAAATGTCTTCAGGTTTTCCCGGTACAGCGTCCAGTAGTCAGGCGGCAGGTCGAAGCCGAGCTTGGCCTTGCGTTCGCTGATCAATGTGTCGAGTTTTTCTGGCGAATAAGACTCGACTTTTTCCTTGGCCGGATCGGCTTTCACGGTGACGACCAGGCTCTTCCCGATGACCCGGTTCATCAGCTCCAGGCGATGGGGCGTGTCCGGGTAGGTTTGGGGGAACAGCGCGTTGCGACCGGCGCAGGCGGGAAAATCTTTTTTCAGGATCGGGATCGGTGTGCGTACGTCCTTGCCGTCGACCCGTTGCAAGCGTTGCAACTGAGTCAGGCAGAGGTTCTTCTCGGACTTGAAGGTCACCTCGTATTCGGCATTGGCCTCGGGGGTAAAGTTGAAGCCCTTGCCGCACACGGCATAACCGCTGTTCATGTTGGTGCGCAGGTAAATCTGCTCGCCGGGCTTGAGCTTGACCTCCAGGTAGCCCTTGGCATCCTTGGGTGCCGGAACGCTCATCCCCACCCGCCGCGCGGTATCGCTCAGCAGCAGATTGTTGAGAATGCCCGTGGTTTGCCCGTCGCAATGGGCTGCATCGAAATAATCCAGCGTGGCGTTACTGGTATTGGCGACGAACCGCAACTTGGCGGCGTCCGGTTCGACGGCGTCGGGGTAACTGCCGTTGACGCTGCAACCGCCGAGCAATACGAACAACGCGGACAATGCTGACGATGGGACAAGACGGCGAGGCAGGGCGAGCATGAGTCATCCTTGAAGGATCGATAATGTGGGTGAATGCTACTGAAGTGCCACTATTGCGTCCACCGCCGACCTCCTGTGGGAGCAAGCTTGCTCGCGATGACGCCCGCACGGTCAACATCACCGATCCAGACACGAGCAAGCCCGCACAGGGGATTGCCCGCCAGTTGAAGCTCAGGGCTCCAGCGCCGGCCCCTTCAACTCGATCTGGTTGCCGTCCGGGTCGAAGCAGTAAATCGACCAGCCCTTGCCCTCCGCGCCATAGCGCATCTGCGCCTTCTCAACGCTCAGCCCCGCCGAAGCCAGATGCGCGAGGAGGGCTGGTTCATCGAACGGCTCGATTCGCAGGCACAAGTGATCGACATTGTGCCCCTGCTTTCCCGCTGCCGGTCCACCCTGGCGACCGAGAGGCCCGTCCACAGCAACCAGGTCAATCATCGAAACACCGGTGCCCAGATGAAGCATGCCTAGATCGTCCCGGCGCTTCTTCAACTCGCAACCGAGCACCGATGTGTAGAAAGCAAGGCTGCGCTCGAGGTCCTTTACACGCAGGACGATGTGGTCGATGCGTTGAATCGTGAAGTTCTTCATACGGGCCTCATGTGCTCAGTGATGGACGCCAGGGTTACTTCACCTTAGCCATTCATGCTGGAATGGCCTCGCAACAACAATCCTCCTGTGGGAACGAGCTTGCTCGCGATGACGCCATTTTAGCCTCCATTCGCCCAGTTCCTTTCCAGGTTTAACAATATCCAAGTCGGTCAATTCCTTGATCGCCCGGATGACGGTCATTTTTGCGTAGGAGAAGGACTGCTCGAAGGCCGCGCGAGTGACCGATAGTGGGTGACGCCATACTTTGATCAGGTATTGAATCAGCATAGTCGTGACGAAAAATTCGTATCGGTCACGCAACGCATAGGGAAGGATCTTGATGTTTTCCTGAAAACCCGCTTCGAACAAAACCTGAGTCGTCACCCAGACATCCCCTGGACCGACGTCCGGAACCGGCTCGAAAACAACCCCAATGCCCTGGAGTCCCTCCAAGCCCTGGACGCCACCGGCGGCGAGCCAGACGTGATCGGCCTCGATCCGAACACCGGCGCTGTCACCTTCTGCGATTGTGCCAAGGAAAGTCCGGCCGGTCGCCGGAGCCTTTGCTACGACCGCGCGGCCCTGGAGACGCGCAAGGAGAACAAGCCCAAAGGCAGTGCCATCGAAATGGCCGAAGAAATGGGCATCGCCCTGCTGACGGAAGAGCAGTACCGAGCCCTGCAAACGCTCGGCGAGTTTGATGCCAAGACATCCAGTTGGCTGGCAACCCCTCCAGAGCTTCGCTCGCTCGATGGGGAAATTTTTGGCGATTACCGGTATGGCCGGGTGTTCATCTACCACAATGGCGTGCAGTCGTATTACGCGGCGCGCGGGTTTCGCGGCGTGCTGCAGGTCTAGGCAAACCCGTGGCGTTAGCGAGTGGCCCACCGGATGGTTTGCCTCGCAGGTGGCTCTGTGTTTTTATACACGCGGGCACAAGTAGCCTCCCTGCTGCGATGGGAAATACGAAAAATCTAAGTGAACTTACCCACTTATTTAGCCACGGCAAGCAGCATGCTAGTCGAAGCTCGTCTTCGATTTGGCTAAAGGAGTGAAGCTATGTTCCTTTCAAACGCGGCCGAGTGTATTGACGATCTCAAAGGGTTGGCTCGGGTGTTGGTCATTGGTGAATACACCTATTGCCAACGACTCACCCACCTCTGCAAAGAGTTCGGTTTCAATGACTTCCATCACTTGCGCAAGGTCCTTGAGCGTCTACCTGACGACCAGATAGGCAATATCTCCACCACGCTGATGCGTCGGTATTGTGAGATGGCCCAACCCCAGCCAGGCGTTGCCTACTATGAGTTTCTCTCGGTCAACAACGACACCCGTCTAAGGTTTTACAGCCAATGGGCGGGTTGGGATAAATTCGGACAGGAAGTCAGGGTGCCCAGGCCGTTGCAGGGCGCGTCGGCACCCCGCTTGCGCAAGTCGCTGAACAAGACGGTCTTTATCGTAGAAACCGATCGCCAGTTAGTCGCGTGGCGCCATCGCTGGCATGGGCTGTGTTACATACCCGCCGAGCTGTGCAAAGAACACATGAAAGAAGCCTTCGAGCGAAAAAAGGCGGTCGTGAAAGGTATCCGCAATGAGGAGTTCCCTTTGCTGGAAGACTTCAGCGATAACTATGCGACGTGGTATCCGGTCATCGAGTAACTTCATGTGCAAAGGACTCTCAGGAGCCTAAGGCCAGTCAGCTAAGGATCAAACGACACAAAACCTGTGGGAGCAAAGATTGCTCGCGATGGCGGCAGCCCTGTCAATGGCGTTGTCGACTGCCTAACCCCAACCGCGAGCAAGCTTTGCTCCCACGGGTTGGGGCTTGACTGACTGGCATTACTCTCAGGAGTCCTTCTTTTTCGCCCGCAGCAAAGCCGCCTCACTCAAACAACAGAACCTCACCCCCCTTGGCCTCAACCATCTCGCTGAATTCCGGCAGCCGCGCCACAAACTCCGTCTCGAACGCCAGGTAGCGATCCTGCGCCGGTACATAACGAACATCTGGCTTGATCCGCGGAATGTCCTGGGTCGACAGCTTCACCACCTCGTTACTGTCCTGATTCCAGAACCACGCCAGCGTCTGCGACCCAAACGTATTGGCGCGATAATTCCACACCCACCAATCCCCATGCCCCCGGGCAACATAAAGCTGCCCATGAAAGGTACGCAACGTAATGACTTGCTTGGGCTGGGTGACGAGCAGGCGCGTGTCCTGGCGCAGTTCACTGCCGAAACCGTCCAACAGCGCCTTCGTCGTAGCGCCGGTCATGAAGTTGAAGCGCCACGCCAACAGCACCGTCTCCTGATAACCCGAATGCTCGACGTTCTGCCGCGCGCCTTCGCTGAACAGCAGGATCTCGTCACCCCCCAGGTAAGCCGTTGACGCCCTGAGTTTATAGCCCTCGGCGGGCATCGCCCGGGCGACGATGGCCTGGTGCGGCGGGTCTTGATTCCAGACCCAGCACTTTGGCCCATTGTGTTGCATGAACAGCAAACGACCAGGGCCGACGGGCAGGATCGTCAGTTCATCCGCGTACTCGAAAATCACTTCGCTGCTGTCCGCCGTGATCCGCCAGATCCGCGTCAAATGCTCGGGTTCGTAGATGCGCTGACGTTCGAATATCCCCGAGCCCACCACCACGCAGGGCTGTTCAAACTCCGGCCACTGCACCCCGACAGGCCCGAACGCCGCGATCTCATCGCCTTGACGAATTTCGTATTGGTAGCGGTCGTCCGCACTGTAATCGCCGCGTATGACCTGACGTTTCCACAGGCTGCGCCGGGCATCGGCATCGATGAGCTGAAGGTCTGCACCGTCCACGTCATCGGCTCGCTGTTCAAGCATGTCCTGTTCGGCGGGCGGCCACTGGTTGTAGTCGATCAGAAAGCACAACCACTGGTCTTCGTCCTGCTCGGTGATGGCGGCCCAACCGTTGCGGTAGTTGTATTCATGCACATAGGTGGCGCCGGGATAGTCATGGACTTCCTGCAACCACTTCACCTTGCCGCGCTTGGGCTTGGCCGGCTTGCGTTGGACGGCGTCAGGCTTGGGCGGCCCGATCAAACTCGCGGTGAACCTCGGCTCGCCGCGCTGGCCTTGCCAATGCCGGGCAAACGCCTCGCGCTGATCGACCGGGACAATCACCGGCCGATAATCGTCGCCACCGGCATCCAGGTTCCACAAGTCATAACCCTGACCCGCCAACACCGGCACCAGCGCCTCGAAACAGACCTCGGGCATCTCGTTGGACAACTCATCCAACAACGCCTCGAACCCCGGGCCGGCAAACACACCGATGTCGGGGTAGTAATGCTGCAACAGCCCGAGCAAGTCGCCACCCGGTGTTTTCCAATCGATATGAACCAACGGATCGAATTGCGATTGCATCACGCCTGTCTTCCCTGTGGTTTCTCTGCGGCCATCTTAGCTGCACACCGCCGAAGCCCCAAAGCGAAGATAGGCCGGGCACAGGCCACTGTGGGAGCGAGCTTGCTCGCGATAGGGCCGGGTCAGGCGACATCAATGGTGTCTGGTTTACCGCTATCGCGAGCACGCTCGCTCCCACAGGTATTCCAGTGTCGAACACCCTCCAGATCAAAAAAAATTCACTCAATCCCCTCAATCAAAAGCCGTGGGTGCTCCAGCAAAGGTATCACCCCGCTTACCGCAGACATGATGGAACGGAGCACTTTGGGATTTCGAGCCGTCATCCGTCCGGATGCGGTTTTCCATTTGATTTGTTGATTGCGAACCGCCTGATCATCGTGGCGCGGCCAGCCGTATTAAGGATGAGTGAACAAAAATGAACCGAGCTTACCGAGTAGTCTGGAATGCTGTGTTGGGCGCGTGGCAGGTGGCATCAGAGTTGGTCAAAAGCCAAGGCAAAGACAAAAGCCGCAAATCCCTCAGCCTGGTCATCGGCGTGGGTGGCGGGGTCTTCGCTTCGGTTGCCACGGCGGGAGCGTTACCGTCGGGCGGCAATATCGTGGCGGGTAACGGCAGTGTTCATCAGAACGGCAACAACATGGCCATTCATCAGGGTAGCGATAAGCTCGCAATTGACTGGCAGAGCTTCTCCATCGGCAAAGGCAACACCGTCCAGTTCATCCAGCCGGGCGCGGCGTCTGTCGCATTGAACCGCGTGTTGGGCTCGGATGTGTCGGTGATTCAGGGCGCACTGAAAGCCAACGGCCAAGTATTCCTGGTCAACCCCAACGGCGTCCTGTTTACCCCCGGTGCCCAGGTTGATGTAGGCGGCTTGGTCGCGTCCACGCTCAACATGACCACAGAAGACTTCCTCGCGGGCAACTACCGTTTCAGTGGCAACAGCACCGCCTCAGTGGTCAACCAGGGCAACATCAATGCCGCGCAAGGTGGCACCATTGCCCTGATCGCCGCAAAAATCGTCAACGAAGGCAACATCACCGCGAACAAGGGCAATGTGCTGCTGGGCGCCGGCAGTGTCGTGACGCTCGACCTGGGCGGGCCGGTGCAGTTGGAAGTGAAAGAAGGTGCGCTTCAAGCGTTGATCGAAAACGGCGGCGCCATTCGTGCCGATGCCGGCCGCATCCTGCTGACCGCCCGTGCGGCGGAAACCCTGGCGAGCACCGTCATCAACAACACCGGTTTGATCGAAGCCCGTTCCCTGGATATCGGTGAAAACGGCGTGGTGACGCTGATGGGGGATCAGGGCGGTGTGCAAGTCGCCGGGCGAATCGATGTGTCCTCCGAGACCGGCAAGGGCGGCAAGATCGTCGTGACCGGCGAGCGTGTCGCGATCAACGGCGGCGCTGAGCTCGACGCCACCGGCGCCAAGGGCGGCGGCGACATTTATGTGGGCGGTAGCTGGCAAGGCAAGGACCCGGCGATCAAGCAGGCCAGCCAGACCACCATCGCCGCCGGTGCCGTGCTCGATGCATCGGCGACCGACAACGGCAAGGGCGGTACCGTGGTGGCCTGGTCGGATACCAAGAAGCCGGGCAGTGTGACGCGGGTGGATGGCACGCTGAAAGCCACCGGCGGTGCCAAGGGCGGCGACGGCGGCAAGATCGAGACCAGCGGTGCCAAGCTGGCGGTGAGCAAAGCCGCCGATGCTTCGGCCAAGAACGGCAAGGGTGGCTTGTGGTTGCTCGACCCGGACAGTGTCACCGTGGGGCCGGGTAATGGAGGGCTGACGGGCGGCGCCAACGGCCAAGCCGCCACGGTCGGTTTCGACGCGATCGACACCGCCCTGGCCGGCGGCACCGATGTGGCAATCAAGGCCGACAACACCATTCACTGGAACGGCGACTACACCCCGCAGGGCGTCAGCGGCGACCGGACGCTGACGTTGCAGTCGGGACACGACGACGGCGCAACAGGCCGTTATGTCTTCGGCAATATCTTCCTCAACGGTGACATCGATGCCAGCGGCGCTGGCAATGGCAACAGCCTGGCGTTGATTCTCAACGGCAAAATCGCGCTCAACACCGACGTCAGTTTGAAGAGCAACGGCGGCAATGTCGTATTTGCCGGCGTGGTGGACTCCGATGCGGTTGCCAACAACCGCGAACTGCGCGTCGATGCCGGTTCGGGCTCGATCATCTTCAGCGACATGGTCGGCGGTAACAGCGCGCTGGGCGCTCTGTATGCGACCACCAGTGGCGCCGGCAAGACGTTTATCAACGGCGCAAAAGTCTTCACCCGCGGCGAGCAGGTCTACACCGGTGCGGTTGAGCTGGGCACTTCACAATTCCTGAACGCCGACTTCGAAAATGGCCTGGTCGGGTGGAAGACCTCCATCGACCAGTTCTTCACGGGCGTCACCGTGGTGGATGGCGTGGTCTCGCCCAATGACCCGACGTTGCCGACGACCTCGCCCACGAACGGCAATGCGCCGAGCGTTTCCCCAGGCGACCAGGGCAACATGAATTACAAACCCCTCACCCCGGTCGCTGCCGCTGGCCAAGGCAAGGACGGCGGCGCCGCGCTGCTGCTGGGGACCGAGAATACCTCCAACTGCCTCAACGCCCCCGCCGGCTGCATCATGCGTGGCCCTTCGGTCGTGAGCGAGGGCACGGTCTCCCTGGCCGCCGGGGAAAAGGTCAGCTTCGATTACAAACCGGTCGCGGGCGGCGATACCTACGATGTCTTTGGCTACCTGTTGAACGTCAATACCGGCGAATACCAGATCATCCTGAATGAAACGGGTAACGGCACGGGGGCGGTGAACTGGCAAAGCCACACGGCTACGGCCGACAAGGCCGGCACGTACAAATTCGTGTTCGTCTCGGGCAGTTTCGACCAGACCGCCGGCAAGCAGGTCGGTGGCTCGCTGTACGTTGACAACATCAAGACCGACACTTCGGGCAGCAAGGGCCTGCAAGGCAGCTCCATCACGTTCAACGGCAGCCTCAACAGCACCGACAACAATCTGGCCATCAAGGCGGACGACATCAACTTCAACGGCGGCGCCGGCAGTGTCACCGGCAATGGCAGCATCGCCCTTGAGACCAACACGCCGAGCAAAAACATCGCAGTGGGCGGCAGCACTGGCGACGCCCCCGGTTCGTTGGAACTGACCGGCACCGACATCGGCGCGCTGGGCGACGGGTTCACCTCCGTCAACATCGGCGGCGCGGACATGACCGGTGACATCAACATCATCGAAGCGACCCGCATCAACGACAACCTCGTCCTCAATGCCGGCACCGGCAATATCCACATCAACGACCAGCTGACCGTGGCCGACGCCCCGGGCACCGGTAACGATGACACCAAGCCGGCCCCCGTCCTGGTGTTGCAGAGCAACGGCGGCAAGGTCGACCAGACCGCCGGCGGCGCCCTTGTCGCCGATGGCCTGGTGCTGCTGGGCGATGGCGCCACCCATGACCTCGACAACGCGGCCAATGACGTCAACACCATCGCCAGCGACACCGGCACGGTCAGCTTTGCCGATGTCGATGACCTGACCGTCGGCGTTGTAACCATTCCCGATAGCCAGACCCCGACAAACCCGCAAGGCGTGCCGGTCGCCGGCATGACCCAGACCGGCGACCTGAACCTTGTCGCGGACACCCTCACGGTTGGCCAGGCCCTGCTCACCCAGGGCGATACAAGCCTGACCGCCGACGAAATCGATCTCGCCGCGAGCGTTTCCGGTAGCGGCAGTCTCACCCTGCAGCAGAAGACCGATGGCCTGGACATCCACCTGGGCGGCAGCGATGACCCGGAGGTGACCGGGCCTAGCGATCCGTTGGTGCTGTCCGGCGCTGACCTGGCCAACATCCAGGATGGCTTCGACAAGGTCGTCATCGGCAACGACAAGACGCGCAACATCACCGTCGACGATGAAGGCGCGACGTTCAAGGACGATCTGGCCCTGGTCGCCAACGGCGTCCTGGACCTGCTGGGCGATCTGATGCTCAAGGATCCCGAAGGCACCGACGAAGACGGCACCACCGGCAAGGGGCTGACGCTGAGCGTCGACGCGGGCCAAGGTGCGACTCAGGGAGCTGGCGCGACCATTACCGCAGACGAATTGGCCTTGCGCGGCGAAGGTGACTTCCAGCTGGGCAAGGGCGGGCATGACGTGGGTGTCATTGCCGCCGATGTCGGCAGCCTGGCATTTGCCGGCAACGGCAACCTGACGGTGGGCACCGTGGACGGTACTGTGGGGATTACCTCCGATGAAGCGGTCACCCTGAAAACCGATCACGACCTGACGTTGGTAAAAGGCATCACTATAGAAAACGGCCCTCGCGACGATGCCAGCCAGGGCCAGACCCGTGCCGACGACATCATCACCCTGGAAGTGGCGGGCAACACCACCCAGTCCGGCGACGCCGGGGCCAAGCTGGATGCCAGCGGCCTGGTGCTGCTGGGCGGCAATTACGCGCTGGGCAACACCGGCAACGTGATTGGCGATATCGCTAGCGCGGCGGGCAAGGTCCAATTCAACAACAGCGCAGACCTCAAGGTGGGTTCGCTGACCGCGACCCATGCCGACGGCACGCAGACAACCATCACCGGGGTGAACAACACCGGCGACGTCAGCATCGGCACCCAAGGTGACTTGGCGATCGACGAAGGGCTGACCACCAGCGGCAATGTGTTCCTCAATGTCGACGGCAAGACCACCCAGGATGCCAACGGCAACATCACCGCCGACGGCCTGGCCCTCAATGGCGGCGACTTCGAGTTGCGCAACAACGGCAACGTGGTGGGTGACATCGCCAGCGAGGCGGGCAAGGTCGCTTTCAACAACACCGGTAACCTGAAGGTCGGCACGCTGACCGAAACCGATGGCAACGGCAACGTGGTGAAAGTCACCACTGGTGTGAACAACACCGGCGACGTCAGCATCGGCACTCAAGGGAATTTGGCGATCAACGAAGGGCTAGCCACCACCGGCAATGTGTTCCTGAACATCGGCGGCAAGACCACCCAGGATGGCAACGGCAACATCACCGCCGACGGCCTGGCCCTCAACGGTGGCGACTTCGAGTTGCGCAACAACGGCAACGTGGTGGGCGACATCGCCAGCGAGGCGGGCAAGGTCGCCTTCAACAACACCGGCAACTTGAAGGTCGGCACACTGACCGAAACCGACGGCAACGGCAACGTCGTGAAGGTCACCACTGGTGTGAACAACACCGGCGATGTCAGCATCGGCACCCAAGGTGACTTGGCGATCAACGAAGGGCTGGCCACCCGCGGCAATGTGTTCCTCAACGTCGACGGCAAGACCACCCAGGATGGCAACGGCAACATCAGCGCCGACGGCCTGGCCCTCAACGGTGGCGAATTCGAGTTGCGCAACAACGGCAACGTGGTGGGTGACATCGCCAGTGAGGCAGGCAAGGTCGCCTTCAACAACACCGGTAACCTGAAAGTCGGCACGCTGACCGAGACCGACGGCAACGGTAATGTGATCAAGGTCACCACTGGTGTGAACAACACCGGCGACGTCAGCATCGGTACCCAAGGTGACTTGGCGATCAACGAAGGGCTGGCCACCCGCGGCAATGTGTTCCTGAACATCGACGGCAAGACCACCCAGGATGCCAACGGCAACATCACCGCCGACGGCTTGGCCCTCAACGGTGGCGACTTCGAGTTACGCAACAACGGCAACGTGGTGGGTGATATTGCCAGCGCGGCGGGCAAGGTCGCTTTCAATAACACCGGTAACCTGAAGGTCGGCACGCTGACCGA
>NZ_FMUZ01000019.1:86525-113283 GCF_900101575.1 Pseudomonas sp. NFACC37-1
GTGTGAATAACACTGGCGACGTCAGCATCGGTACCCAAGGTGACTTGGCGATCAACGAAGGGCTGGCCACCAGCGGCAATGTGTTCCTGAACATCAGCGGCAAGACCACCCAGGATGGAAACGGCAACATCAGCGCCGATGGCTTGGCCCTCAACGGTGGCGACTTCGAGTTGCGCAACCGTGGCAACGTAGTGGGTGATATTGCCAGCGCGGCGGGCAAGGTCGCCTTCAACAACACCGGTAACCTGAAAGTCGGCACGCTGACCGAAACCGATGGCAACGGCAACGTGGTCAAGGTCACCACTGGTGTGAACAACACCGGTGACGTCAGCATCGGCACCCAAGGCGACTTGGCGATCAACGAGGCACTGGCCACCCGCGGCAACGTGTTCCTGAACATCAGCGGCAAGACCACCCAGGATGCCAACGGCAATATCACCGCCGATGGCCTGGCGCTCAAGGGCGGGAATTTCGATCTGCGCAACGCCAGCAACTGGGTCGGCGATATCGCCAGCCGAGCGAAGGATGTCAGCTTCGTCAATCGGGCCGACGTCACCGTCGGCACGCTGACCGAGACGGCACTGGACGGCACCCGGCTGGATCAGATCGTCGGTATCGGCAACACCGGCAAAGTCCAGGTTGTGACGACCACCGGCAATATCACCCTGACCGAGAACGTCAGCACCACCAGCAATGCCGCCGATGCGATCGTGCTCAACGCCGGTCAATCCGCTTCGGCGGGCGTGGCTGCGGGCGGTGACGTGAAGGCCGACGCGGGCGTGACGGTATCGACCGGCGCCGGCGGCCGGGCGGTGATCTACACCGGTAGCCTCGCTGGCAGCACCGGCATGGTGGATGTGGTCGGCAGTGGCAGCGGTAATTTCCGCTACAACAGTGACGAGCAACAGAGCAATTTCGGCAGGGCCCTGGGCAACACAGGCGTGCATGCCGTTTACCGCGAGCAGCCCGTCCTGGTGGTGTCCACTAACGGCGCGACCACCCAGACCAAGGTGTTCGATGGCCAAACCACGTTCAACGGCGGCGGTATCGCCGGTTATGACGCCAACGGCCTGTGGAACGGCGACACCAAGCCGATGCTCGGCAACCCACTGTATTCGGTAGGCACTCAAGGCCCGGGTTCGCACCTGATCAACATTGGCGGGCTGGCTGACCTCGGTTACCTGATCGTGAGCAGTCCGGCCAACGCCAATCTCACCGTGACGCCGTCGATTGATTATGACGCCGTGCGGCAGAGCGTCGCCGATGCCACACGCGTCGGCGCAGAGGTGAGTTCGCCCCATGCACCGGAGCTCAACCCGTCCCAGGCGAAACCGGTCGACTGGTCTGATCACGGGGTCGATGACGGCGGTCTGTTGCTGGTGGACCAGGGCGGCACGCGTGCCAACGGCAATACTGGCGACAGCGATTCGGCTGCCCAGGCCGAGGACACCGCCAGCGAGCGGGAACTGGCCGGGAACGTCTGCTCCGATGGCGGCGTATCCGAAGGCGGTGCCTGTGCGGCCTACCCACCGCAGACCGTGTTCGTCGTGCGCGGCGGTGTGCGCTTGCCGAGCTTGGCCATGCGTCCCTGATTCCTGACATCCACCTCTTTCATTTGAAGGACCCTTGGCCACGTCCCCGGACGTGGTCATGGGCTCCGGCAACCCGAATTATTCGAGATTGATCCCATGCAAAACAAACTGATGTCCTGCGCGGCCGGTCTGGCGTTGTTGTCCACTTCCCCGGCCTGGGCGGCGACCCTGCCGGCACGCCCGATCCCCGACGCCGGCCGTATTCTGCAGGAACTGCCGATTCCGCAGCAGGAACTGCCGCAAAGCATTCGCCTGGATATAGACGCACCACAACCAGAGCAGGAAAAAGTCGGCGGCGCCAAGGTCCAGCTCAACGCTGTCCATTTCACCGACAACACGCGCATCGACGAGGCCAGCCTGCAACGCGTCGTCGCCCCGGCTATCGGTCGGGCCCATGACCTGGACGAGCTGCGGGAAGTGGCCCGGCAGGTCACGCTTTATTACCGTGAGCAGGGTTACCCGTTTGCACGTGCCTATTTGCCGGCCCAACGCATGGCCAACGGTGAACTGACCATCGCGGTGATCGAAGGCCGTTATGGAAAAATCACCGCCACCAACGACGATGCGAAACTGGCCGCACAGGCGCAGCCGTTCCTGGACGACTTGCAACCGGGCGATGTGATCGAGCGTGACCGGCTGGAGCGCAGCATATTGGTGCTCTCGGACTTGCCAGGCGTGGCTGTTCGTCCGGTGATCCGGCCAGGTGAGGCGCTCGGAACGGGCGATCTCGATGCCAAAGTGAGCAAGACCGAGGCCTTCGAGGGCAAGGCCACCCTGGACAACCATGGCAATCGTTATTCGGGGCGCAATCGCCTGACGGTACAAGGCGACTGGAACAGCCCGCTGATGTTGGGCGACCGGCTCAGCGCCGCGGTGATGGCCACCGATGAAGACCTGTATTTCGGCAGCCTCGGCTACTCGATGCCATTGGGCACCTCCGGCCTGCGCGGCAACGTGGGTTACGCCCAGAGCGCTTACGACCTGGGTGCGGAATTCGCCGACCTGGGGGCCACCGGTACCGCCGAGGTCAGCAGCATCGGCTTGAGCTACCCGCTCCTGCGCAGCAACCAGGCGAACCTCATGTTGGCTGGGCAATACCAGCACAAGGAACTCGAGGATAAGTACGAAGTGTTGGGCCTCAGCTTCGAAAAAAGCAGTGACACGCTGCCCATCAGTTTGCAATTTGACGTGAGGGACACCGTATTCGGCGGCGGCATCACCTACGGCGGCGCGACGCTGACCTACGGTGACCTGAAACTGGATTCGGCCCTGCGCGAGGGTGACCGCCAGACCGCTCAGACCGAAGGCCAGTTCAGCAAAGTGAACGTCGACCTCGCGCGCCTGCAAGCGCTGCCGGCCAACTTCACGCTCTTCGCCCGTGTCCTTGGGCAATGGAGCAGCGACAACCTGGACTCGTCCGAAGATTTCAGCCTCGGCGGCATCGACGGCGTGCGGGCTTATCCCCAAAGCGAAGCCTCGGGCGACGAAGGCATGCTGACCCAGATCGAGCTTCGCTACCCGATCGACAAGCTCACGCCCTACCTGTTCTGGGACGCCGGCAAGGTGCGCATCAACCACGACGAGTGGGCCGATGAGAAAAACACCCGCAGCATCTCCGGCGGCGGTGTGGGCTTGCGCGCTCAATACGGCCAACTCTCGTTCGACGCAACGGTCGCCTGGCGCCACTCCGGCGGCGAAGCGCAGAGCGATACGCGCCAGGAAAACCCGCAACTGCTCGCGCAGATCGGTTACCAGTTCTAAACGTTTCAAGGCGACCTGAAGGCATTTACTGTTCATTCAAGCCGTTCAACAAACCTGTGGCGAGGGGATTTATCCCCGTTGGGCTGCTAAGCAGCCCCAAAGCAGCAAACTCCATCTTCCTGGCACACCGAGGTGCTTGATTTGAGGGCTGCTACGCAGCCCAACGGGGATAAATCCCCTCGCCACGGTTTAGTGAGCTGCATCAACCCCGTTGGCCACCGCGCCTGGGCTTTTTCCAGGCATAACCCCCTCTCGTTCGATATCCCTCGCCACACGCCCCTGCGCCCCGCCCGTAACGCCCCGTATCGGTAGGCGCCCCGAGGGGACGACCGTTTAACGCCCGTTAAAAATTTGATAGCTTCAGTTCTCACTCGATCTGCCGCTATATCGGTTTGTTGCCGGCCCGATACGTGCTTCCTCCCTTGGCAATTGCGCGACAGCGACCTGGCTATACACAAGAAGAGACCTGGCGAATGGACAACGGACGATACGAAAGGCAGGTATTGACGGCGGCAGGCGTGGCGGCGTCCGAGCCGTTGCCGCATATTCTGCTGATCGACGATGTCCCTGAAGACATTCGCGCCACGCTCATTCTGTTGAAGACCCAGCCCTGGCGCATTTCCCTGGCCAGCGATGCCTATCAGGGTTATCAACGCGCCCTTGCCCTGCGCCCGGACCTGATCGTCCTGGATGTGCACATGCCGCAAATGGACGGTTTCAGCCTGTGCCGGTTATTACGCGAGGCACCGGCCACCCGGCATACCCCGATCCTGTTTCTGTCGTCGGCCAATACGTCGTTGGAGCGGTTGGAAGGGTTGACCGTAGGCGCGGTGGACTACATCCCCAAATCCTGTGCCCCGGAAGAAGTCCTGGCGCGCATCAGGATCCATCTGCAATTGACCTGGCGAGCGCCACCGCCCATTGCGGACCACCCGGCCGATCCGCAACCCCAGGGCGATGAAATCGTGCTGCGCGCGGCGATGCGACTGATCGAAAACCAGTTGGACGACATACCGTCCCTGGGCATGCTCGCGCAAAAAGTCGGCACTCATGAAAAACGCCTCTCCGCCATTTTCCGCGAACACTTGGGGATGACCGTGTTTGCCTATATTCGCGACGCACGGTTGCGGCGCGGCCAGGAACTGCTCTCCGAAAGCGCCATGAGTGTGCAGGATGTCGCCGAAGTGGTGGGCTTTCGCAATGCCTGCAACTTCACCACGGCGTTTCGACAGCGAATCGGCATGACGCCCAGCCAGTTTCGCCAGCAGACCCTGGGCCTCGTTGATACAGAGTCGGTCGGGCGCGCCTGATGCGGCTCCTACAGTTCCTGGTGCTGACGATTGCCTTATTGTCCGCCGGACTGCTCCACGCCGCGCCCGTGGAACTGTGCCGGGCTGACCGTCTGGACCTGATGCCTGCGGCGCAGATTTTCGAAGACGCCCAGGCCCGTTTGAGCCTCGAAGAAGTCGCCCGCCTGCCCGACGCCCGTTTCAACCCCGCAACCCCGCGCTGGCCGGGCCAAGGCTACAGCCGCTCCGCCTTCTGGTTGAAATGGCAGCTCACCAATTCCAGCGATGTGGCGTGTTCGCGCTTGCTGGTGGTCGGGGCGCCGCGCCTGGACGATATCCGCGTCTTTCAATCTTCAGCCGGGCGCTGGCGTGATGCCCACGCCGGAGGCGCCTATCCCTTGGCCGAATGGCCCCAACCGGCAGCGCGTCAGCCGGCATTCCCGGTCTCGCTGGCGGCGGGGGAGAGCGTCACGGTGTTCGTCCGTGTGACGAGCCATTTCCAGCTGTTGCTGGAGCCGGAGCTGTGGTCCGAACCGGCGCTGCTGCGCAGTCAGCAGCAGACTTACCTGAGCGACGGGCTCGCCCTCGGCATCGTCCTGCTGGTTGTGCCATTCGGCTTCATCGTCGGCTGGATCCTGCGCTCCCGATTGCTGAGCGTGAATGCGGGCGCGGTCCTGAGCTACATCCTGCTGACCTGCATCCTCAACGGCTACCTGATCTACTGGCCCACAGCGCTGGGCTGGACTCGGGAGCTGCTGACCTGCGCCAGCGCAATCTCGTTCGTCCTGTTCCTCGCCTACTTCCGCGTGCTGTTGCAGGTGTCCGCATTGCCCAAAGTCATTGGCTGGAGCTATTGGCTGCCGCTGTCGGGGTGTGTGCTCGGCCGGCTCTGGTGGCTAAAAGTCGATTCCGTCCAGGGCGCGCAAATCGTCCAGATGTCCCTCATGAGTTTCTACGGGGTGCTGCTCGTCACGCTGTTCATGGCCTGGCGCAGACGACTGAGCTACAGCTGGCTGGCCTGGCTGGTGTCGGGGCTCTTGCTTGCACAATTGCTGATGCGAATGCTTTTCCCCCAGGAACAATTGCCCTGGCAGTCGCCCCAAAGCAAATACAGCTTATCGTCCACACTGCCGGGCGTGGCGTTGCTGGTGTGCACGTTGATCATGGAAGTGGCCCGCAGCCGCAACCGCGAAAAACACGCCCTGACCACCCTCGAACAACAACGCCAGGCCGAGCACGAACGCCTGGAAAGCACCGTGGCCCTGCGCACGTCGCAGTTGCGCGACTCCCTGGCGGCCCGCAGCGCGTTGATGGCGCGCATCAGTCACGACCTGCGCTCGCCGCTGGTGCGCATCATCGACTATGCGCGTCTGCTGCACGCCGGGCCCAACCGCGACTATCAGGCCACGATCGAGCGCAACGCCCGCCAGCAACTGGAGCTGATCGACGAGATGCTCGAGTTTTCCCGTGGCGAGCTGGAGCAAATGCAACTGACCCTCGCGCCCGGCTACCTGTACGGGTTCCTCAACGAGATTGCAGACGAAGCGGGCTTTCTCGCCGCACGCCAGGGCAACACCTTCGAGGCGGTGCTGGCCGATGATCTGCCGCCACTGGTGGAGGCCGACTTCAAGCGCCTTCGGCAGGTGCTCATGAACCTGCTGGCGAACGCGGCGAAATTCACCCGCAACGGCCAGATCCGCTTCGAAGTGGATTGGGCCCCGGGAGCGACCACCAACACCGTGGAGCTGCGCTTCAGCGTGATCGACACGGGCATCGGCATCGACCCGCAAGAATTCGAACAACTGCTGCAACCGTTCCGCCGCGGCCGCAATGCCCAGCGCTATGAAGGCAGCGGGCTGGGCCTGTCCATCGTCACCCAACTGCTGGAACGCATGGACAGCCGCCTCGAACCCCAAGCCACCGGGCAGGGCAGCCACTTCAGTTTCCGTCTGCAATTGACATGCGCCGACGAGCACGACCTGGAAAACGGCATCGTCGACAACAACGCCACGCCGTTTGACGGCCAGGGCAAACACGTTCTGCTGGTGGACGACGTCGAGCAGAACAGCGAATGGCTCTACGACTTGCTGGCCGGTTACGGTTTCGATGTCAGCATCGCAACGAACGGTCAAGACGCCTTGGCCTGCCTGGCGCAGCAGCCAATCGACCTGCTGATCAGCGACCAGATGATGCCCGGCATGGATGGTTGGGCGCTGCTGCGCCAAGTGCGCGAGCGTTGGCGCCATCTGCCGGTGATGCTCTATTCGGCGGTGCCGCCACGCAGGCCGCAGGACTATCCAAAGGACCTGGCCTTCGACGCGGTCCTGCTCAAGCCCGCCGACAGCCGTGAATTGCTGGCGTGGGTGAAAACACTGGCTTGCACGGACACGGTGCATCGCACGATGGCTCGGGAGTTCTAGCATGCCGGGTCTGGGTTATCGGCTGCTCTTGCTCGGCGGCCTTTCGACGTTGCCCTGGGTGTCGGCCCAGGCCGAACTAGCGGCGCCCAGCGCCCTCACGCTCGACGCAACCACCGTCACCGCTCGCCGCCGCGAGGAAGACCCGCAAGACGTGCCGATCCCGATCAACGTCCTCTACGGCGAGCAACTGGACGAGGCCGGCCTGCACCGCCTGCAAGACATCCAACAACGCGTGCCCGGCCTGGTGGTGTCCGGTCACGACGCCCGTTATGCCGGCTTCGGCCTGCGCGGCTTCGGCGCCACCGCCTACAACGATGGCCTGGAAGGCAGCGTCGGCACTTACGTCGATGGCGTTTACCAGGCGCGCCAGGGCATGGCCTTCACCGAGTTGATGGACATCGAGCGCATCGAAGTGCTGCGCGGGCCGCAAGGCACCTTGTTCGGCAAGAACACCACGGCGGGCGCGCTGAACATCATCACCCGCCAGCCAACCTTTCAGCCCGAAGCCAACCTCGAAGCCAGCTACGGCGAGCGCGGCCTGCGGGAGTATCGCGGGACGGTTTCCGGGCCGTTGCAGGACGACGTGCTCGCCGGCCGACTCAATGTCTTCGACAGTTCCACCGATGGCGCCGTGGAAAACCTGCAAGACGGCGCCCGCCTCGGCGACGCCGACAGCCATGGCCTGCGCGGCCAGTTACTGTGGACGCCGACCCCGGACTTCAGCGCCCGCCTGATCGCCGACTATGCCGAGCAAAACGAGGCCGGCAACGTCCTGCTGGTCAATCACTACAGCCAGCAGACCCGCAAGCGCGCCCAGTTCCTCGGCTATCCGTTGGCGGAGCCCGACCCTTACAAGCGCGAGGCAGGCATCGACGCGCCAGGTCATCCGCAAACCCTGCAGAACGGTGTCTCACTGGAACTGAATTGGGACCTGGACGAGGCGATGCGCCTCACCAGCATCACCGCCTACCGCGACTGGGACTACCGCGCCACCCGCGACAGCGATAGCACCGCGCTGTCCGTGGCCGAGTCCGAAACCGAGCTGGGCCACCGGCAGTTCAGCCAGGAATGGCGCCTGTCCGGCACGGTCGGTTCTTCCGTCGACTATGTGGCCGGGCTGTATTACCTGCGCCAACAGCTCGACCGGGAGATCGACGCCGAATTCGGCAAGGACGCCGCGCCCTGGTTTGTCGGCGATCAACTTGAGCAACTGCAAAAGCTCTACGGCATCACGTTCACCGATCCGAAGCAGGTGCCGGCGATGCTGCTGGACGGCGCCCGGCAACGCTATGACGGCGAGCAGAAGGGCGACAGCCGAGCCATTTTCGGCCAGCTCTCCTGGCGCCCGATCGACCCGCTGGAACTCACCGGCGGCCTGCGCTACAGCCAGGAGCGCAAGGACGGCTGGATCTCCCGCGACGTCAGCAACCTCGCCCCGCTGACGGGGTTGCCGCCGGTGTTCCAGGCCGGTGGACAGTTGCTGCGCGACATTGCCCTCGGTGGTGGTTATTACCGCGAGGATTCGATAAAGGAAAACAACGTCTCCAGCCTCCTCAGCGCCAGCTACCGCTTCAGCGATGGGGTGATGGGCTACGTCAGTTGGTCGCGGGGCTACAAGGCCGGGGGCATCAACTTCGACGTAGTCGGCCCGTTCACCGCGCCCACCTTCGAGCCGGAGCGCGCCACGTCCCTGGAACTGGGCATGAAGACGCGTTTCTGGGATGAGCGCGCATTGCTCGACCTCGCCGTCTACCAGACCGACGTCGACAACTACCAGGCGCTCACCTACAGCCCGCCCACGTCCATGTTCGCGCCACCGCTGCGGGACAACCTGATCAACGTCGGCAAGGTCCGCCTGCGTGGCATCGAGCTGGATTCCGCCTGGCAACTCACCCCCCGACTCACCGGGCGCCTGGGCCTGGCCTGGAGCGATGCGCGCTACCGCAGCTTCCCCAACGCCCCGTGCCCGCCGGCCTCGGGCCAATGGACCTGCGACCTCAGCGGTGACCGCCTCTACAATGCGCCGGAATGGAACCTCAGCAGCGGCCTCGACCACACCCATCCGCTGCCTTATGGGCTGGAAGCCTTCAGCGGCATCGACTACAGCTTCCGCACCGGCTACTCCGGCACCCTCGAAGGCGGCGAAGGCAGCTATCAACCCAGCTACGGCCTCACCAACCTGCGCCTGGGCCTGCGCAGCCAGGACCGCACCTGGGAAGTGGAAGGCTGGGTGCGCAACGTCTTCGACCGCAACTACATCACCGCCGTCTATTCACTGCTCGGCGCCGGTGACTATGGCGTCATGACCGGCAGCGAACGAACCCTCGGCACCACCGTCAGGCTTCGCTATTGAGCGAAATAAACCGCGTCGGACAAAACGCCAGACGATTGCCGCCGGCCTTTTTCGACAGGTACATCGCCTGGTCTGCCTTGCTGATCAGCCCATCGATCTCCTGCCCATGCTCCGGAAAAAACGCCACGCCGATACTGGCGGCAATCTCCACCGTTTGCGCGCCGATCAAGATCGGCGCATTGGCCGCCGCCAGCATCCGCTTGAGCAACGGCTCGCTGTCCTCCACCGCCTGCAAACCCACCAGCCCCGCCACAAACTCATCGCCACCGAGGCGCGCCAACGTATCGCCCTCACGCAACGTTGCATTGATTCGCGCCGCGACAATCTGCAACACCCGATCCCCCCAGTCATGGCCATAACTGTCGTTCAGTGCCTTGAACCCATCCAGATCAATGAACGCAATGGCCACCTTGTGCTGGTGAGTCCGCGCCTTGCCCAGCGCCTGGCGCATCCGCTCGGCCAACAGCAAGCGATTGGGCAGTTGCGTGAGGGCGTCATAACGGGCGTCACGTTCCAGTAACTGAAGGCGTTGCTTCACCTGCGTCATGTCGCTGAGCAGCGCCACATAGTGCTGCACATTACCGTGACGGTCATGCACGGCACTGATGCTGATGCGCGACGTCATCTCCCGGCCATCCTTGTGATGGCTCTGAATTTCACCGGACCAATGCCCGTGGAAATCCAGCGCATTCTTCATCGGCGCATAAAACGCCGCGAGCCGACGCACCATGCGATGGGCGTTCAAATCCCGGCCCTGCACCTCGTCTTGCCCATAACCGGTGAGGCGGGTGAAGGCCTCGTTCACGCTGATGACCCGACCGAAAGGATCCACTAGAACAATCCCCTCCCGCGCATGACTGAACACCGTCGCCGCCAACTCCGGGCAAACACCACTACCGCGCCGCTCCAGCGCGTCCGCGTCACGGGTCGCCGGCCAGGTCCGGGAATCGAAACCCTGCCGCGCCAGGTAACCAGCCAGAAACGAAAGCGCTCGATGCAGCTGGGTCAGCGCGTTTGTTGCGAGCCTGGAATCGAAGCAGTAGCTGCGAATGAAGGTGCGTAGGTTCATTTTGGGTTTATGTGAGGCTGGCGGGTAAGGGGGTGCGAGCGAAGGGGGGATTATCGTGGGGTGAATTTGCTAGCGACTTTGCTGGAGCGGATGAGAGCTTTGCGGGAGGGGACGAAGGAAAAAGATTTCTGCTGGGGGAGAGAACGCGCTAGCCAGGGCTACCTAGACCTAAAGGAAAAAACACTACCCCGTGGCGAGGGGATTTATCCCCGCTGGGCTACGCAGCAGCCCCAAACCGCCGGACGCAGTCGGCTGGGACGGTTGGCGCCTCGGACGAAGCGGCCCCAAATACTGATTGGCTACCCATTGGTGCTGCTTTGCACCTGACGATGTTTTCAAGCTTCATGTGACCAAGCCGTAATTGGGCCGCCCTAGGCTCTTCGTTTTGCTGTAAATCAGGTATGCCTTGGTTCGCCGCAAGGCACTTTATGGCAGGATTCAGTTCAACGGCTGAGCGAACATCATCTTGGTGGTGGCATATCGCCAACAAACGGATATGATGTTCTCGCCCTCTGACTTCCGCCGGTAAGGCTGCTAATGAAAATAAAACTGTTGCTGTTGTTTCTGCTGATCCTGAACGGATGTACACAAGTTCAATACCGTTCAGCAAAAATTGAAAATTCAACTGATGGAGCAATGGTTCTACGTGTTTTTCCCAATATATCTGGTGCGAGCCAGTTCTTCGGAAATTGGCAAAGCATTACACTCGAACGTATACCTCTCAATGGCGAACGGGCTACTCAGTATGTAATTACCCCTAGACTGGAAGCTACATCCAGAACAGCAATTTATGCCGGCGCGTTACCACCGGGGACTTACCGCTTCGTTCAGTTCTCCGCTCAGCAGTGTACCTATACATGCGTTAGTTCATGGGTAGATGTCCCCTCTAAATTCAGTCGCTTCGAGGTGCAAAGTGGCCGGCTCACAGATCTCGGTGAGCTAATTCAAGCGTGGCAAGGGAAGAAAGTTATATTTGCTCACAGTATTAAGCCAGATCACGCTAGAGCGGAAGATTTGGTGAAAGGAGTCTTGCCGGATCTTAAACAGCTGCTATCACAGCCTCTGCTGTCGTGGAACTCCGAATCGGTTCCTGAGTATATGGAAAGTCTCTTCGAACTGTCTAAAAAGGTTAGCTATGGCGTTGTATCGGTTAAGAATACCAACCAAGGCAGCTTTATCTATGGAAGCTCTAACGGTGTAGTCTACAGCTGGATGCCCGGTCAGGCTCCAGTACCGCATGATATTGATCGTATGGCCTCAATCGAATCTATCTTGGTCACTCCATCCGGAAGCTGGTTGGCCGGTGGCGAGTTGGGCGTGCTGCAGCAATCGGATGATGATGGCAGACACTGGCGATCAATCATAGGGAACCTGCCATTTGGCGTCGTGGTTGATCTCCACCACTGGCACGACAAAGTGATCGCAACTTCATTACGTGGTAATCAGGTTTACGTGCATTCCTCGGCAGAAGGGGATGATGAGTGGAAGCTACTAGCCCACTACGACACAGACAATTCACAGCTTTGGGATATTCCAGATGTCCGCCCGCAATCTTTTTTAATTGATAATCAGCTCATCACCACAGTTCCGGGTCGCAAGGTTGCAGTTATGGACTTGAATAGCGGAGTGTCGGATATTCGAGATCTTCCGGGAGCAATGCAAATGTTTTCGGTGTCTCGAGACAAAGTATTGAGGTGCAGATGTGCTGCGGTCGTAGTGAATCCCTATGAAAGTCATGACTTTGGAAAAACTTGGCGAGACTCTAACAGCCCTCGCATTATGCAGATGCCAATATTCCGAGATGAAAATAACGGTGTTGCATTCAATGATGGTTTCTTCGCGCCAAGCCGAATGACATACACCTCAGATGGTGGCAATACATGGGTTGAAACTACTAAAACTCCTATGTTCTTCAAACAGCTTTTTTATAGTCGCGATGGGAGAAGCGTATACGCAGGGACTCCCAATGGGGATTTTTGGATTTCAACAGATGATGGTCGCCACTGGCGACCCGTAACGAAGGAGTAAAACACGAACCTTTGTCCTTTAACTCTATCCGGTCCCTAAGCAAACCACCCCCCGTGGCGAGGGAGCTTGCTCCCGCTGGGCTGCGCAGCAGCCTCAAACCATTCAACGTAGCTCATCGGAAGAGGATCACCAAGGCTTATTCAAGGCAGACGATTTGAATAATTCGGTTATCACCATTAAATGTTGTGTGAGTCCACTTTTCTATCGTCTTTATCTGCTCCGGTAACAGATCGTAGACAAAGCAAAAATCTTCAGGCGTTGTCCAGCCCATAAGCGCAGTCAACTGGTCCATGTAGACGCCTGGAACTTCTATTGTCTGTATCAATTCTTCCGTTGTCATGTCAAAAATTTCAACGATGGGCTTCACTTTTCTACTCTCCTTGTCGGGTCGGCGGGTTTTGTTTGTTCGCCAGTTATCGGGTCGTACTCACCAAGATGTTTCCCTTGTTTTGTATATAACTCTACAGCACCGTGTCGTGAGTCCCATTCATAGATTTTTCCGGCGCGATCCTTCCATCTTCGACGTTTAATACCGCCACCACGTACGAACGTTTTAGATGGAGCAGTTTTAGCATCTGGAAAGGCTGGAAGCAGCGACGGAGGTTTGTAGTACTTATGATCCCCCGAAACACTCAAAACCACATAAACCGGCCGAACCCCCGAGTCCGCCGGAAATACCAGAATGAAATCCCTATACTCCGGCGGATAGATCGGATCGACAATAATGCTGTCGGCCACCGGCGTCGGCGGATAGATCCAGATGTTAGGTACCTGGGGCGCCGCTTCCAGGGCGGGGATGCCGAGGGTGTCGGACGGGTCGGTGGCCGGGGTCCAGATCAGCTCGATGCCATCACCCAGGTCGGCAATGAATTGATCGGCCCGCGGGGTGAATTGGACAACATCGACCATTTCCCAATCGCGGTTCTGGCCGGTGTAGAAGCCATACCCCTTGAGACTGCCATCGGCCTGCTGCTCGATGCTCAGGCGCATGCGGCTGCGGGCCTGCTTGAGGTCCCGTAGCTGGTCTTCGCTGTAAAGCGCGCTGTCGCCCAGATTGGACGGCCAGAGTAGGGCGACGATACCTGTCAGCAGAGCTGCCCCGACGGTGCCGCTGGCAGCGGCAGCCGCGGAAGTTGCCGAACCGCCCAGCGCGAGCCTGCCCAAGGTAACGGGTACCGTGCCAGCGCCGATCCGCTTGAGGGGGATTGTGCCGGATGGGTCGGCGCTCCTGCCCCCGAGCCACATGAGCTCACCGTACTGCTTGACCAGATCCGCTGGGACGTAGCCGTTGGGGTTGCTGTAGTCGATGATGCCGTTGGGGAGCTTGCCGCTCTTGGCAAACACGCTTCCGGTCACGCTGGATAATGGCTTGCTATCCATCGTGGCCCAGCGCGTTTGTTCGTAAGCTGCCTGGCGGGCAAGCATGGCTTCATAAGCCTGCTGCAGGGCGTCGCGCTCGGCCAGTTCGCTGGCGCTTATGTCCCGATAAGTGAGGTGATGCCCGTCACCACCGGGCGGGTTGCGAACCTGGGGGATGTCTTTTTTGCGTGTCGCCACGTAGTGAGTCTCGTCCGCTAAATGCAGGACAGACGCTAACGCGGCAAGAGAGGGGCGCGATGTAGGAGGTTTCTTGAAGTGGTTGTTCCGGTTTCCTCAATACAGGTAGGGCTGCCTGTTGAGGGGCGGAGCAATCTGAAACGTCAGATGGGGCTGTCAGTCATTGGGCAACCGCAACTCGCCAGCCGACATCGCCTTGCGCCTTTGCCTACAACTACGCCAGAATCCGCCGGCTTGTTCGCCTTGGGTTGCGTCGGTAGTTTGGGACCTGTCACTGCTCATCAGTGATCGGGTTTAGTCGCCCGTCGTTGCTAAGTCGCTCAAGCGTCCATCAGTCAGGTATCCCCATCCCTGCACTCGATGGTGGCTGTGCGCAGGGCGCCTTCGGGCGCGCCGATTCCTTAGCTCGTCGGTCGACTAACCTGCGTACAGCTGCCTCCCAATCGTTTAGTCGCGAGCGGGACGTAGCCCAACCCAAAGAGAGCTAAGGCTATGGTCAAAATTACCCCGAATCCTCCAGTTACAGATACAGATGAACCCACATCACGTGCCCAATCGGCTCGCAACAAAAAGCTCGACGAAGCGGCCACTCGTGCCCTGGATTACTACCTGAAGCCCAAGCCTAAGGACGAAACGTCTGACAAGACCGACTCCATTTTACGGATTGACCCTGGGGTTGATTCTGAGTGTTTGCTGGCGAATCTCAGTGAGAACCTGGCGTCGGCGAATGCCATGATCAACGATTTGGCGTTTGATCTGGATGGGTCTCGGCGGCATGTGGCGTTGGGGATTTTGCAGGTGATCGAGGTGAGTGAGCTGTTGGCGAATCGGGCGTTGGATATTGTTGAGGTGAGGTAGCCGAGGCGTTCGTCTCAATACAGGAAAGGTCTCGCACAGCTGGACCTTTCCTTGGACAAAGCGCTGCATGGGCGATCCCCACGCGAATCAAGCGGCTTCTGCTAGTCTGCTGGGCCAGCCAGGTAACACAGCAAGGCTCACTCAATGTCCAATATCCGTGTCATGACCATGGACGATTACGATGCTGTCATCGACCTCATGAGGCGTACTCCAGGCGTCTCCTTCCGTGATGCTGACTCTCGTGAAGCGACCGCGAAATACTTGGAACGAAATCCCGGGATGAGCTTCGTGGCTGAAGTCGAAGCCGTCCTCTGCGGTTGCGTCATGTGTGGACACGACGGCCGCAGAGGCTATCTGCAGCATTTGGTTGTTCTTCCCCAGTATCGGCGACAAGGCATAGCAAATGCGTTGGTCGAGCGCTGCCTTTCGAGTCTGGAGAAACACGGAATACTTAAATGTCATCTCGACGTGTTCAAGACCAATCTAACAGCTGCCAACTATTGGCATAGCCAAGGCTGGAAACTCAGGTCTGATATCGATCGGTATTCGTTTACCCGATCGGATAATGAGAACGTATGAGCGGCACTTGGCCCGTGAGGGCGGTTTAGTCCTGTTACTCCAAACAATGGATATTGTTGAGGTGAGATAGCCAAGGCGCTTGCCTCAGGACAGGAAAGGTAAACTCAAGTTGCCGGATCACACGCCGATAAGTTGCGGACGAATTTCATACGAAGGACCGGAGCATGTTTTACCCACGTGAAGCTGAAAAAGATCAACTCTATAACCGAATAGTCCTGCTTACCGTTGCGTGCTGTGTGCTGCTGTTCCTGGCCTCCCTGGCGAAACACTCCGGGTCCATTTATGGGGCGATCCGATGGAGCGCTGTCGAGGTAAAAGGCACCGTGACGCAACTGGAAAGCATCCCGATGAATGCTAACGGCATCATCATTCACTACCGGTATGTCGACGGTGATCAACAAGTCCATGAAGACGAATACGGGGACCAACGCTACAACGAACATGATCAGTACGAGGTAGGGGGCGACGTTCCGCTGCTCTACTCACGTTGGTTTCCGCAAATCAGCAGTATCGCCACCGAGCTTCACACGTATCGCTCCGGCTTTTTCATCATGGTTGGCGGAGTCGTGCTGACATTGGTGTTCCTCGGGATTTCCTTCGTAACCTTCGGAAGGATTTATCGCATGAAGGAAGAAGACCGCTTCTATTGAAACGGTTGTCGGTCATGGCGCCCAGAGCCCCACTCATCCAGGTAATCGGTTTCCCCACCCATGAAAAAGTTGATGTTCGCGTTGCTTTCGCTCGTTCTGCTTTCCGGCTGTGTAACCAAGTCTTTGAGTGTTGAGGATCGCCACCAGATCAAAACGATCAAGATCCTCCCTGTGTACTTTGCGGTAGAAAATTTCAAATACACGAGCATGACCCAGGCATGGGGGGCAGGGCTGGGGGCCGGAGCAGGTGCCGCGGCGGGTATGGCGTCTGGCGCATCGAGCGCTGGCACAAACGCATTAACCGGGGCCGGCTCGGTCGTGGGCACGAAGGCGGCCGACGGCGCGACGATGGATATTTCCCAGGCGATCCTGAACAACATGCGAGCCCACGGTATCGATGTGGGCCAACTGGTGCGTGAAAGCTTCGAGAGGCGCATCAAGCAAGAAGGGATGTTCACCATCGTGGCGGAAGGTGAACGAGCTGATGCCGACGTTGAAATCATGGTCCCGCAGTGGGGACTTAGCCTGAAAAACTACAGCACCGTGCTTTACCCCGTCATTGGCGTCAACGGCTCCATGAAACGCAGTGGCACTTCGGTTTGGCGCAACTTCAATACCATTTCGCCCTTCAATGAAAGCAACACCCTCGCTTATACCCCTGAGCAATACGCCACCGATCCCGAAGCACTGCGGGCGGCGTTTTCCCGGGTGTCTGATTTGGCGGTGGGTAAGCTGATAGAAGATCTGAAGCAGTAAAGGTTCAGGCAAACCGCAGGAGCTGACTCGTGATCAGCAGAGCCAGAATCACAAGTGTGAAGGTTGTTCCAGGCAAGCCTGCATTGCAGGTGGAGTTTGCCAACGGTAAGCGCTACGACGTCGACCTGCGGGAACACATCCGACAATTCCCGGTGCTCAAGCCTCTGGAGGACCTGCCGTTGTTTGGTACCGCCCAGGTGGGCGAGTGGGGCTTCGACGTGAGCTGGGGTAATGGCCTGGAACTGGCGGCTGTCACCTTGCGTCGATTGGCGTTGGAGCAAGCGGGTGAGGTGGTATCGGCCTAGGCACTCTCAGTTGGATCTCATGAACCCGTGCCGTCATGGAGCAACACACCCGCACCAGATAGCTAAACTCTCTACTTATCTTTGACCAGATAGGGTTTAGGGGACGCTGATGCTGATTCGGCGTTACCAGCTAAACACGAGTGGAGTAGCGACCATGGATTACGACGACAAATTGATAGAGGAAGCTGTGCTTGCCTTGTTGGCAGCCTTCAGCTCCGACGACGGCAACGCCTGGAAAGGTTTCGACTTCGAGGTCATGAACCGATTGCATGAACAAGGCCTCATCAGCAATCCGGTAAACAGGAACAAATCGATCTGGTTGACGGCTGAAGGGTTGGAACGAGGTCGGCAGCTTGCCGAGCGGTTGTTTGGAAAAGAGACTTGAGGGAACGCGTCGCCCCGTGATGCTGGAAAGCCACGGCTCAATTCGGTGATCAGTGATCTGGTTCGATCTGGATGGTTCGCGGCGGCATGTGGCGCCGGGGATTTAGCAGGTGATTGAACTGAATAAACCGTTGGGATCGGGCGTTGGATATTGTCGAGGTGAGATAGCGGGCCGGCGGCATTCAACAACAAGAAAAGGTCTTGCTCAGCAAGACCTTTTTTTCAAATCAATCCGTGTATCTGACGTCAGACGTGCGCTGCGCGCTCAAACACCTCATCAGCCCACTGGTTCAGGCTTTTGCCAGCGGTTTGGGCTGCAATGGTAGCGGCAGCGTGCACTTCAGGACGAATGCGTAGCATCACCTTGCCGGAGGCAGGCTTCTCGGGGCTGACGCCTTGCTCGGCACAGTCCGCCAAGTAATCCTCAACAGCACTGGCAAACGCCGCTCGTAGCTCGGTCACGGAATCGGCGTGAAAACTGATGATGTCACGCACACCCAGAATTCGACCGACGAAGATGTCGTCACGCTCATCGAACTCAATTCGGGCTGTGTAGCCCTTATAAGTCATGCTGTTCATAGCTCAACTCCTGCCCGCTGGAGAAATTCGCGAGCCTCTTCTACCTGATATTTCTTGGCTTCTTTCCCAGGGTGTGGCCGATGGCAGCGCCATTGGGCCTCCCCCAGCATCAGCTTGACCCGAGAACCTTCGCGCTCCAGCACTCGGCCACCCAGATGAATGACCAAGGCTTCAATGTCAGCAAACACTATCGCCGCACTCGTTGGCGTACGGTGGATTGCTTCGAGGGTTTTCCGGTGCCTGTTTTTCATGGGGGTGATGCTATCAAAAGAAGATAGCACTATCTAGCCTGCTCGGCGTGTTGCCACTCTCAGCATTTTGTCCCCTTACTCTTTAGTGCCATGGCTTTTCTCTGCGCGCGAATCAGGAAAACTCGCTGCTCGACCTGCATCCTCAACGAGGCCTATCCCCCGTCCTGATGACCAAAGCACCCCGGCACTGATCAAAAGGGGACGACAGGCAGTTCCCCCGTGGCGAGGGAGCTTGCTCCCGCTGGGCTGCGCAGCAGCCCCAAAACCTCCCCGCCCGGCAGACTCCGCTACGCCAACACAACCCGCCCAAACCTGGCATTGCCATCCTGCGGTGTAATCGCCAATAACTGATCGAGGCGAATCTCTCGGCGACCTTCCGCAGAGTCCACATCAAGAAACTCCTCCCGCGTGGAGGCGGTGCGCGTGGTGATCGCACGGGCGGTCAGGCGTTGGCCGTCAGTCAGTTCGATGTCCAACGTGTAGCCGTATAGGCAGGCGATCTCCAGGTAGTCATGCAGATCGCAGTTCAACGGTTGATAGGTCTTCATCCCAAGTGACCTCCAATGGAGTGACCGGACAGGTTCGGGCGCCACCTGTCCGTCGCAAAAGTAGCACTCAGCGCCCTTCGTGAATCAGAGCAGTTGCTTCAACATCGTCTGCAGTTGCTGGTTACGCGCCTCATTCAATGGAAAAACCGGCAGGCGCGGATCGCCAACCTCCAGGCCAAGCGTACGCAAACCGGCCTTGATGGTGGCGGGCAGACCGCCCTTGAGGATGAAATCCAGCAGCGGCAATTGACGATAGAACAACGTCCGGGCCTGGCTCAGGTTGTTGGCCAGGACAGCGGCGTACAGGTCGAGGTTGAGCTGCGGGATCAGGTTCGGCGCGGCGGTGCACCAACCCTTGGCCCCGGCGGCGAAGGCTTCCAGGGCCAGGGGGTTGCAACCGTTGTAGAACGGCACCTGGCCTTCGCCCAGCAACTGCAGCTTGTGCATGCGCTGAATGTCGCCGGTGCTTTCCTTGACCATGGTGACGTTATCCACCGCGTTGAAAATCCGCAGAATCAGCTCCACCGACATGTCGATGCCGCTGGTGGCGGGGTTGTTGTAGAGCATGATAGGCAAGTCGATGCTGGCGCCGATGGCCTGGTAGTGCGCGAGGATTTCCGCCTCGCTCAGTTTCCAGTACGAGGCCGGCAACACCATCACCACATCGGCGCCCTTCGCCTGGGCAAAGCGTGCGCGGCGCACCGCCTTGGCGGTGGTCAGGTCAGACACGCTGACCACGGTCGGCACCCGGCCGGCGACGCGGGCGATGCTGAACTCGCTGACCTGGTCCCACTCGGCGTCGCTCAGGTAGGCGCCTTCGCCGGTGCTGCCCAGGGGCGCGATGGCGTGCACGCCGCTGTCGATCAGACGGTCGATGGACCGGCCCAGTGCGTCCAGGTCCAAGCCCTGGCCGTCGGTGGAGAAGGGCGTGATGGTGTAGCCGATGATGCCGTGGATGTTGGGGGTAGACATGGCTTCGCTCCTGGTGGGTTCAGTTCAAGCAATCGGCGTGTTGACGCAGGGTCTGCCGGGCGTAGTAGTTGAAGGCGGCCGCGTGGCGCTTGGGCCGGGCGATCCAGTCGTGGGCTTCGCGGCCCAGGTGAGGCAGGATCGGTTTCACCTCGCCAGCGGCCATGGCCAGCAATTGCAGCTTCGCGGCGCGTTCGATCAGTTGGGCGATGTTGCAGGCTTCTTCCACGGTGGCACCGGTGGACAACTGGCCGTGGTGGGAAAGCAGGATGGCGCGTTTGTTACCCAGGGCACCGGCGATCAATTCGCCTTCCTCGTTGCCCACCGGCACACCCGGCCAACCCTCCAGGAAGGCGCAGTCGTCGTACAGCGGACAGAGGTCCATGTGGGAAATCTGCAGCGGCACTTCCAGCATCGACAGCGCGGCGATGTGGGTCGGGTGGGTGTGAATGATGCAATTCACATCCGCCCGAGCGCGGTAGACCCAGGTGTGAAAGCGGTTGGCCGGGTTGGGCATGCCATGGCCCTCCAGCACCTCGAGGTCTTCATTGACCAGCAACAGGTTGCCAGCGGTGATTTCATCGAAGCCCAGGCCCAATTGCTGGGTGTAATAGGTGCCCGGTTGCGGCCCGCGCGCGGTAATCTGCCCCGCCAGCCCTGAGTCGTGGCCGTTCTCGAACAGGATGCGGCAGGTCAAGGCCAGCTTTTGTCGTACAGTCCACGTATTATCCGGCAGTGTTTTCTGCATCTGGTTAACAGCATGCTGGACCAACTGGTCCTTGGGCGTCGCCAGTGTCTTGCTCATATCCGTTCTCCTGATTCGTGCTTTGACCGTTCTTGATCCGCGTCATGGAAGCTGTGAAAGGAAGGTGCTAATGACACTAAATAGACTATATGACACAAAGTGTCATTTGCAATCGCAGATTGTCCGTTTCTCTGGAAATGTTGGTTACCTATGTCCATTCGCTTGAAATTGCTCAGGAAAAAACTCGGCATGACACTGGACGTCCTGGCCGAAAAAACCGGGATGACCAAGAGCTACCTGTCCAAGGTGGAGCGGGGCTTGAGCACGCCCTCCATCGCCACGGCGCTCAAGCTCGCCAAGGCCCTGAGCGTGAAAGTCGAGGAGCTGTTCTCCGAAGAAACCGTCTCCCTCGACAGCTACAGCCTGGTGCGCAGCGAAGACCGCCAATCCCTCGCGGCGAGCAGCGGCAGCTCCGAATACGCGGTATTGGCCCACCAAGTGTCCGAGCGCAGCCTGCTGCCCTTCATCCTCTATCCGGCGGCCGAATTCACAGCGCATCACGCGTTCAAGGAACACATCGGAGAGGAGTTTTTGTTCGTGCATGAGGGGCAGGTGGAAGTGGACTTCATGAACGAGCGTGTGCTGCTGAATCGCGGGGATGCCCTGCATTTCAATGCGCAGAAGCCCCATCGGCTGCGTTCGGTGGGGGATGTTCAGGCGCAGTTGCTGGTGGTGGTGCACAGCGATGAGTCGTCGGAAAAGGGTGAGGGCGCCTAGCGGCTCCACTCACAACGTAATTCAGGAAGCAAACCACCGTGGCGAGGGAGCTTGCTCCCGCTGGGCTGCGCAGCAGCCCCCTCCTATAAGCGCCTCGCCACAGATCTTTCCGACGACCTCAATTGAACGGAATCGGATATCTGCTCGGACCAGTCGAGCGACGGCCTGTCAGCAAAGACCGACAGACGCCAGCAACAAAGCCTCGCCAAGCCACAGCGCCTTGCGCCTTTGCCTACAACTACGCCAGAATCCGCCGGCTTGTGCGCCTGGGGTTGCGTCGGTAGTTTTGGACCTGTCACTGATTGTCAGTGATCGGGTTTAGCAGCTCGCCGAGTTAAGTCGCACAACGCGTCCATCAGACAGGAATCCCCATTCCTGCACTTGATGGTGGCTGTGCGCAGGGCGTCCTCGGACGCGCCGATTTCTTAACTCGTCGGTCTGCTAACCTGCGTACAGCTGCCTCCCAATTCGTTTAGCAGCGAACGGGTCGTGGCCTCAACCAGAGAGTTAAGACCATGGTCAAAGTTACACCGAATCCTCCAGTTACAGATTCAGACGAACCCACATCCCGTGCCCAGTCTGCCCGCAACAAGAAGCTCGACGACGCGGCCACGCGAGCGTTGGATTACTACCTGAAACCCAAGCCTAAGGGCGAAACGTCTGACAAGTCCGACTCTATTTTTCGGATTGATCCGGGGGTTGATTCTGAGTGTTTGCTTGCGAATCTCAGTGAGAATCTGGCTTCGGCGAATGCCATGATCAGTGATTTGGCGTTCGACCTTGAAGGGGCGCGGCGGCATGTGGCGTTGGGGATTTTGCAGGTGATTGAGGTGAGTGAACTGTTGGCGAATCGGGCTTTGGATATTGTTGAGGTGAGGTAGGGCGGCAGAGCTATATGCCGCCAAGATTAAAAAGGTCTCTCCGCGGGACCTTTTTTGTATCCGCAGAACCTGGAGCGTCAATAATTCTGGCACGCCAATAGGTTTCCTATTCCCATCCACGCCTTCTTCCGCTAGCTATGTTCTGGTATCCGAAGGTCCGCTGTGTACGCATAGTCTAGACGGACGCTGCCTAAAGTCACTGTACTTATAACCAGCATGGACGAAATGATAGTGGAAATTTTGGATCCAGATGTAGTAGCGTTCTGCCAGTCGCTTTGGGCAGAAATTACCCTTTTTGCCTAGTGGCTGAATTACGCCAATCTTGGCGCTTTATGGCCGGAGGTCATCATGGGTAGTTTTGAAGGTGCGTTGATCAAAGAACAAGGTCAGACGTTCGCAGTGGTAATTGTGAAGCATAACTATACCTCTTCATCCGCTGCGGCAAATCCAGTTCGAGAGTCGTTTCAAGCGTATTTTCCTGGAGTGCCTATTGTTCTTGCATCACAGGATTCTCGGGGAGCGTTCCGGTATCACGGTCGACCAGATCTGGCTAAATTTCTTGCCCGGCTTCATCCTTCACAAATTCCTTGGTGTAAATATAGCTATTGACGTTGTCAAGAATCAGAAAAGAGCGGGGCTGTCTTTATATTGAATAGAGAAAACCTGCGGGTAGATTGCTTCGGTTTGAGTGAAAGAAATCAGTCCGCTTTTCTATGCTCGATGTAGAGATGGACTACCAGTCATGCGATAGCTATGTGGGGTCGTTGGCTCTCTGAGTAAATTAGATTCGTAGAAAATGACCCGATGAAGGCGAAATGATGACTAAAGATTCAGCCCTGAAGAATATACGTGAGTCGATATTAAAAGAAGAGCTTGTTGTGATAGTCGGCACGGGTGTAAGTATTTCATTAACCGGTAATGAGTATAAGCAGCTTTCGTGGACTGGGCTAATTGCGAGTGGTTTTTTGTTTGGAGGTGCGAAAGGAAAAATTACAGAGGCTCAAATTGAATCATGGAGTCAGCAACTTTATTCTACTGATATAGATGATGTCTTAAGTGCGGCAGAGTTTGTAAGTCGAAAGCTTGGCGCCCCAAGCGGTGATCTTTATGCTAGATGGCTTAATGAGTCGTTTGAAGACTTAGTTGTAAAAGACTTTAAAGTGGCGGCAGCAGTGAAATCCATATCTGAAGCTGGGGTGCCGATATGTACTCTAAACTATGACTCCCTCTTAGAGAAGGTTGTTGGCCTTCCGGCGATTACCTTGTCAGATACGCGAAAGGTAACGGGATGGATAAGAAAGGAAGAGCGAGGTATTTTACACCTGCACGGCTATTGGCAAGAGCCGGAATCTTGTGTGCTAGGGATCAGAGACTACGAAAGAACGCTAAATAGCGAGACGCGTGATCTATTTCAGAGATACTTAGGGACGTTTAAGCGTCTACTATTCATTGGCTGTGGAGATACATTCGCTGATCCAAATTTTACCGCGCTGATAGATTGGCTGCGCGCGCAGTTCGGTGCGTCGACTCTTCAACATTACGCCTTGATAAGTGAGAAACAATTCAAAGATAAAAGCCAAGATCCAACCTGGCATGGGTTTGTTGATCCGTTGAGCTATGGTGATAATTACACTGATTTGCCACTTTTTTTAAACGGTTTATTTGGTAAAGAGCTTAAGTCTCCTTCCAGTTCGAAAGTAAAACCAAAAAAGGCAGTTAGGACGGAAAAAGATAGAGATCTTATAGAAAGATATCGAGCTTTCTTGGTAAGAGACTGTGGTCAGATGACGATTGAGGGAGTCAATGCTGATATGGATACAGCTCAGCGTCGATTCGATCTTGAAAAATTGTTCGTGCCTCTTGAGTTACTACCATGTCCGCCTGATATTTCCTTGGATGACCCTTCTCGTGAGAAAAAACTTAATTCTTGGAAGCGTCTAAATAAAGACTCACAGTCATTTGGTCAAGTTTTTAACAAGGCGAAAGGGATTGCTCTTTTGGCTCTGCCAGGTGGAGGAAAAAGTCTTTTGCTAAAGAGACTTGCTGTTGCTTATGCGAGTCCCGAGCGAAGGTCCAAAAGCGATGACAACTTACCCAGTCTCGACTTGACTCCAGTGCTTATTAAATGCCGAGAGTGGCGAGATCATATAAAGCTGCCGCTTGCAACGTTATTGAAGAGTCTGCCAGATATAACCGGGCAGCCGGAACTGTCCGGACTGGATGTTGCGCTGGTCCCGTTGTTCAAACAAGGAAAAATTTTACTCTTGGTGGATGGTCTAGATGAAATTCACGATGACGGAGACAGGACGATATTTGTCGAAAATTTAAGGTCGTTCTTAGATCAGTTCCCGGAAACTAAATTAGTTGTAACGAGTCGTGAAGCTGGGTTCAATTTGGTTGCTCCCTATTTGGCGACTTATTGCGAACAGTGGCGAGTAGCGCCGCTTAGCTCTGCTGCGATACATCTGCTATGCAGCCACTGGCATAAGTTGATGGTTGGCGTCTCGCCTGAAGCTCTTGAAGATGCCAATGTACTGGGTAAAACGTTGACGTCGAATACGGCGTTGAGAAGGCTCGCTGAAAATCCGCTTTTATTGACAATGCTTCTGGTGGTGAAACATGGGGCAGGTAGGCTGCCTCCAGATAGAGTGCGTCTTTATAGTCGTGCTGTTGAGGTGCTGCTTGATACTTGGAATATTAAGGGACATGACGCGCTTGATACGAAGGAAGCTATTCCTCAGCTTTCGTACATAGCGTTTGAGCTTATGAGAGCTGGGCAACAAACTGCTACTGAGAAGGAATTGCTTGAACTTCTTGAAAAGGCTCGTGAGAACGTACCTCAAATAAAGAGATATGCAAAAGATACGCCGTACGAGTTTCTAAAAAGAGTAGAGTTGCGCTCTAGTTTGCTGTTAGAGGCAGGGAGGCAAGTTGAGAATGGTCGTGCAGTTTCATTCTACCAATTTAGACATCTGACATTTCAAGAATATTTAACAGCCCTTGCAATTGTAGACGGTAATTACGATGGGTACGACTCCAAATTCCCTCTTGTGAAACCTTTAGCTGGTCGGCTAGTTTCCGATGAGTGGAAAGAAGTTGTGCCTATGACGGCAGTATTGGCAGGTAAGCGAGCTGATTCCATTATTAAGGCATTGGTACATAAAGCTACTTTGATGAAGCGTAGAATGGATGCCGGGAAGGGGTTTGCTGGTAAGCAGGAGTGGCTAAGCCATCCTAACGTACTGCCAGGAGCGGCGGCTAGGCTGGTTCAAAGCCTAATTGAGGAAGCCGAGGCGGGGCCTGAAACGCTAACAGAGGCTTTAAGTCTTGTGACCTATTTTGCGCGGGGATGTAAAGCGGGTTTGGATTGGAGGGCTTTATGTCGTGGCCCTTATGCTAATGAGCTTTTGCATCAAGCATGGCTTTTATATAAAAATCTTGATACACCAAAAGATGTGTGGGTAAGAAATAGCTACGCTTGTTTTGCAGCTTACAGAAGGCCGACGAATCACTGGTTAGCGGACGAAGGGCAGAAAGAAATATACGAATTGCTAGATGATACTGATAGTGAGAGAGTTTGCTTAGGGCTGATGACTGCGGTAGGTGTTCTATGGAATGGCTCTATTCGTAGGGAAAAAAATAATAGTGTAATTGGTAATTTAATAGAGTCTAAAGTTGAAGCGCTATTGTTTGACAGTAATCCAGCGGTTGCGCATGTCGCACTGTGGACTTGGAGTTTGAATATCCATAATTCCAAGTCGATTGAGAGTGTAAGGGGGGATGTTCTGGATTTCTGTTTGGAAAATTATTTCCAAGCTGTTCTAAATAAGGATGCAAGTTTGTTTGCTTTTGCGTTGCGTAGTTGTTTGGGGCTTAAGCGTAACGCTTGGAAGCCGAAATTATCGGCAGAGCAAGTCGAATGCATAAAAAATAATGCTGCTAAGTCGGATGATCTAAATAGTAATAACGCAAGTGCTGCGATAGTCGTCGCGTTTCATGCTGGTAACATCTGGATGGATGATGAACTCGTTACGAAGATCGTTGAGTATAGGGATTTTTCAAATAAGTATGGCGCAGGTAGAGAGAGTGAGCGAATTGATCGTATGCTTTCCCAGATTGAACCCTATGGAGTGCAATATCTGAAGAGTTTGGAGGAAATAGCAGTTCCTGAAGAAATTCCGGATGTTGACTTTGCAGATGAAGGAGAACTGGATGAAATTTAAATGATAATTCCTCTTTTGGAGTAGGATGGCTAGTGCTGAATAATGGTCAGCCTTGGTACAAAATCAAAAGAAAATCAAAAGGGGACAGGTTTGAATGGCACTTACTTAACCTTCTTCGGGTGTCCATTCTTCCTGACCTCGGCCCTTGCTGATCGACGTGTTTTCATCAGCATGGGGTAAGGCT
>NZ_FMUZ01000010.1:0-161998 GCF_900101575.1 Pseudomonas sp. NFACC37-1
CCGCAGTCACGACAGCCAACACGCCTGAGCAAAACGCGGAGGCGTACCGCACGACCGAGAATCGGCAAGTCACGAACGGTACGCTCGCAATACTCATGAGTGCTTGAACAGGTTTTCTGGCACCCGCCGCAGGATGGGAATCGGGTGGGATGGGGAATCAGGTCGATCTGAAGCGCGTCGCCATCAGGCTTGATCGTGACGACAGAAAAGCCCTCCCAAAAAGGAAGGAAAGTATTAATATCGCGCATAAGAACGCCGGTTTGTTAGATGTGTTTGCTCGCACGAACATCATCAATCAAATCGGCGTTCTTGTTTCTGTGTTTCCCGGGATTCCGTGAAGAACCATTTTTATGCCCAGCAGTTTTGCGATGCCCGTGATCCCTGAAAACACCGGGTCAGGCACCAATAAAATCCCACCGCCTTCAAAAATGGACAGGAGCGTCAAGGTACAGGCTTCTTGGAACCCCAGGCACACCACGATGCTTTCAGGGTTGGAGACTGTTATCCCTTCATCCGCCTGCAAATAGGTGGCGATTGTTTCATTGATGATCCCCGAGGTTTTTCCATATTGGCAAAGCAGCGTCGCCAGTGAGTGCCCCGTGCCGGCAACGTGAAGTTTGTACTGGGCCAGGCCCCGGTCGATGAGCGACGGGTCGCACTGCTGGTCATCGGGTCGACCGGAGGCCAGTGAAATGGCCTCCGGATTTTCCTGGGCGATGGAGTTTAGAAGGTGGATAACGTTCAGGGTGGGGTCTTCGAATATCGGGTTTTCGAATGCGCTGGACACTTTCGCTTCTCCATAAAAAAAAGCAACGAGCCACTGAAGGCTCGTTGCTTGTGATGACACGCTATGCAGGATTGAGTGAGCTTTTCTGATCGACCTTGCTTTCCATGGATTCGAATGCCTGGAGCAGGTCCTCCTTGAGGTCTTCAAGATCCTCCAGGCCAAAGCACAATCGAACCAGGCCTTTCTCGATGCCCATGTCCGCTTTTTCCTGATCCGTCATCGAGGCGTGGCTGCCACTGAAGGGCTGGGCGACCATCGAGGTCACGCAGGCCATTCCGGTGCCTGTGCCAAACCATTTGAGCGCGCTGGTGAACGTTTTGTAAAAGGGCACCAGATCGGGCCGAATATCAACAAACACAATGCCGCCATAACCGGTCAATTGCTGGCCATCGATGCGTGGGTAATAGACATGCTCGATAAAAGGCAACTCGCGCAGATAGTTGAACATGCTTGCCGTCGTCTGGCTGTGTTTTTCCATGCGCAGGTGGAACGTCTGCATGCTTCTACGCAGCAACCAGGCGCTATTGGGGGTGAGTATCGTGCCTGAATAAAAGCGACCCTCAAGGAGACGGTTGTAAATCGTTTCATTGTTGACCAGCACCAGGCCGCCCATGACATCGCTGTGTCCAGAGAAGTATTTGGTTGCGCTGTACAGGGAAATGTCGGCGCCAAAATTCAACGGCTTCTGAAATATCGGTGTGGCCCAGGTATTGTCAACGACCACCAGCGCCTGCGGGTTGTGTTGCTTGACGGCCCTGCTGACCCCATGGATATCAATGTCTTTCAGGAAGGGATTGGTCGGCGTTTCGAAAATGACCATGTCGACGTTCGCCGGCAAGGCCTTCAGCCCCTCTGCCGTGGTGAGGTCCAGAATCGTCAGGTGTGCGCCGATACGTGCCGCATAGCGCTGGAACAATTTATAGGAGCAGCCATAGATGTATTTGTTGATGACCAGCGAAGCACCCGGTTTCAACAGTTCCAACACCATGTAGATCGCGCTCATCCCGGTGCTGTAGGCCAGGGCATGTTCACTGCCCTCCAGGGACGCGACGACCTGTTCCAGTTCCGTCACGTTGGGGTTGGCTTTCCTTGAGTAGAAGAAGGCCGAGTCAGCGTTGAAAGCGCTGCACTGATAAATAGGCGTTACCGAAGGGTGGGCGTCCCGGTCATCCACCTTGATATGAAGTATTTCAGTAGACACTTTCATGCTTGGCTGACCAGTTTGATGACCTGTTCATACATGTTTTGCTTACCCTCGTAACCCACGGTCGGGGTGATGTCATTTTGCGAAATACCGATTTCTTCAATCGACTCTGTCGGGAAGTGGGCCCTGTCGAAGACTTCATGAAGGTTCGAGTTCACGCCGTTGGGGAGCCAGACTTCAGGGCCTGTTTCATCGATACGAGCCTTGGCAACGATGAATCGATAGCTTTCATGGGGGCGCAAGGTCAGTGATTTCCAATCGCTGTTGTGCCCGTCCGTATAATTGCGTCGCAGGTAGACGGTCTGTTCGAAGTCTTCGGTATTCAGCACTTGGGCGTGCAGCGAGACAATGTCTCCGTGCCATTCGAACTTTCGCTTCTCGTAGGCGCTCAACGCGTCCTCGCGCAACTCGACAGGGGCGTTCGCCTGGTGTTCACCCAGCAATTTGAAATGCGCATCATGTCCGCACTGAGAGCAGCATCCTTTGCTGTCCAGACCGATGATTTCAGCGTTCAGGCCATAACGGGTAACGAGCAGGGCGTTACAGTGGTTACAACTGGTATTGGTCCCTTCGACGTCATTCACGTTACCCAGGTAGACATGCTCAACGCCCATGCTCCGAGCAACGTCCCGAGCCTTCAGGAGCCTGTCCACAGGCGTACGGATGCTGTTGCTCATTTTGTAATCGGGGTGAAACCTGACGAAGTGCAGCGGTACGTTCGGGCCCAGTTCATCCAAGACCCACTGGCTGATTTTCCTGGCCGTTTCCTCGTCGTCGCTGATGTCGGTCACCATCAAGGTGCTGACCTCGACATATTTGCCGGCGTCATAGACTTTCTTGATACCTGCCAAAACGGGCTCTACCCAGCCGGTGGTGACCTTGCGGTAGTATTCCGGGGAGATGGATTTCAGCGAAATCGAGAAAATATCGATGACCGGCAATAACTCATCAATGGCCTCTTCGCTGATGAAGAATGCCGATTTATAGAGGTTGATCAGGCCCGCTTCCTTGGCCAGTTTTGCTGTGTCGAGGATGAATTCGTGCCAGACAACGGGGTCGTTATACGTCCAGGAAATGACGCGTATGCCGTGCTTGAGTGCGGTTTCCACCACCTGCTCGGGGGTGTAGTAGTAAACGTCCTTGTCGGTGACGTACTTGGCCTGCGATGTCTTCCAGTTATGACAGTAACCGCAGTTGAGCATGCAGCCGATATTACCCAGGGACAAGATTCGCTCCCCCGGGGCAAAGTGGAAAACGGCTTCGGTTTCGATTGTCTCTTCGGTGCTGTGAACGCCTTTACCGTAGTTTAATGTAACGAGCCTGCCCCCACGGTTTCCGCGCACTTTGCAAAAACCTAACTTGCCTTCCTGGATAACACAGTTGCGCGGGGAAAGATGACACTTCACAGCACCCCCGGGGAGTATTTCTTCCAGTTTTGCCGGGCTGCTTTCCAAGGTCCAGTTTTTATTTTTTGTAGTGTCCATCTTTCACTCCTCATCATGGAAGTTGCCATCAATAGCATCGGTTTAAAAAGGCGAGGCGAAACGATCCTGCCGCCCTGCAGGGCAGTCATGGTTGTAGATTTATTAGTAAGCGGATGAAGCGCTCATCAATCCATAGTTTTTAAGTGCAAAGCGCTTGGCATTCATGTTCATGAACGGTTGAATAAGCGGGCCGATCACCAGCAGAAATGCAATCGTGCCGATACCGAAGGGCCCACCTAAAAGCCAACCGCTCGAAAAGATGCCGATTTCAATAATCATTTTGGCTTTGGTGAACGACCAGTTCCATTTGGATACCATGGTCAATACCACCAGGTCCATGATCCTGATGCCGATACCGCTCATGATGATCAAAGCGGAGGAATAGGCGCACAGCATCAGCCCCGAGGCCAACAACGCGTACTCATTCATTCTGACGATCAAATACTCCCCGAGCCCCAGCCACGACCAGAGATCGATCAGCAGCCCGGTCAGCGTCGTTGTAATGAAGGGACTTATCGGTGGGTATTTTTTGTTCCAGAGCACCCACCATGTCAGGAAAAACAGCGATACGATAGCCGAGCAAACGCCCATGCCCAGCATGAGTATTTTATCGATCGAGATGATCAGGACATCTAATGGGTCAGTACCCAGTTGGCTGATGATGAAACACTTGGCACCCAACGAAAAGAAACCGACGCCCATCAGGTACATCAGTAACTGATCTTTCTTGAAATGCCGGAGACTTAGGACTTGCGTGCCAATGTGCTGGACGAGCGGGTGAGGTTTTTTTTCACACTTTTTCTTTTCATCTTCCATGCAAACACCATCCCTGGAGAGAATATTTTATTATGAGTGCGTCACGCTAAAGAGCAGGGCCGTTGATTGCCCGGATTCTTTTCAGGTTTTTCAGGCTGGAAATAGACTAGCGCCATGCTTTATTTTGGTGCATGCTTTTTTTAATGAAAAACGCGGGCTTTTCATTAAAATTTATACTTTTAACCGGGGAAAACGCACATGGATCGTATAGACGTCAAAATCCTGGGTAAGGTACAGGACTGTGGTCGGATTTCCATCACAGAGCTTTCCAAGCACGCGGGGCTTTCTATTCCTGCCACCAATGACAGGTTGCGCAAACTTGAAGACTCCGGGGTCATCAAGGGCTATTGCGCTCAGTTAGATCCAACCAAGCTGGGGTATGGCATATCGGCTGTCGTTGGCATCACCACCCTCAAGCCGGCGAAGGCCAAGTTGATAGCGACACTCACCGACATACCCGAAGTCGTCGAGTGCCTGCACATCACGGGGAATGACTCTTATCTGATCCGCATCTACGCCAGGTCCATGGCTGAGATCGAGGACATTATTGCGAAAATCAACGCGTACGGTGAGACGCGGACCAGCATTGTCCTGTCCATTCCTATCGAGAGAAGAAAACTCGCCCCGTGAGTCGGGGCGCCTGTCAGGCAGAGGCGGGGGAGTGCTCTATCGACGAGGTCGCTCCCCGGCCATGGGCGTCCGGTCTAGCTCTGGTACGAATGGGGATGCTTATGGAAAGATGGCGATAACGGTACAAAACCTTTTACCCCTCAAGGCTGTGCACCAGGTTTTCAATCGCTTCCAGGGCGGCCTCATCCGCCGGCTCCGGTGCCGGATGTGCGTTGCGCATCTGGTACGCGAGACGGTATTCACTGGGCGTGCAACTGGCGTATTGCTTGAAGGCGCGAGCGAAGTAGGACGGGTCCTTGAAGCCGGCCTCGTAGCCGATGCTGGTGATGGGCATCTGGCTGTTATCGAGCAACTCCTTGGCGAAGCTCATGCGTTTGTTCAGCACGTAGTCAGTGAAACCGAGCCCATTGGCTTCCTTGAACACCCGGCTGAAACGAAACGTCGTCATGCCGCAACGCTTGGCCAGGTCGCGCTGATCGATGCTGTCGCGAAAATGCTGGTCGATGTACAGCATGATGTGGCTGAGGGCCTGGTGCTTCTGGTGCCCGGCGGTCAGGCGAATGCTGTCCGGCAGGGTCGGGGAGTGGTCGATCTGCGAGGTCTTTGCTCGGCCATTGGCATTGCGGCGCAGCTCGCACAGTTGCACCACGGCCGTGAGGTAGCGCTTTTTCTCGGCGACGGACAAGGGCAGCACCATGTATTCCCAGACGCTGGAGCGCATGGCCCACACCGCCAGCTCTTCGGAGTGTTGCACGGTGAACATGGTGATGGGCGTGCCAGGAGCGGTTCGTTTGATCTCCAACAGGCGTCGCAGGCCCGGCGTGTCCGGGCGATCAAAATGGATGCAGATCATGTCGACCTGTTCCGCGCTGGGCAGCATGGCGTTTTTTGCCAGCGTGCAGTCGCACGTGTCCTGGAACAGGGAGACGAGTTCCGGGGTGGACCGGTCATGGGTCAGATCGACCCATAACAGCTTTGGCTTTGCAGTCGGATTTGACGCCATAGGACGACTACCCACAGGTGCTTGCTGCCCTTTAGCTAGCAGTATTGCCACTGTGCCATCATTTCGCCGAATAAATTTTTATAAAAGTCCGATCGTTTAGCGCCATCCGGCGTCATGGGACGCCCGTTCCCGCTGTCCCAGGGCTGGATTTCCCGTCCCGGCACCTGTCCTGTGCGACGCAAAAAAATCCTAGCGATGTGCAAAATCCTCCTAACGGCAATGATCACCTGCTGACTAGGGTTGCATCAGGCAGTTCGCAATGTACTGCCCTTGATAAACAACCCGATGAGGTGTGCGAAATGACTCTTCAAACAATCAAGGCTTCGGTGCTGAAGTTCGCCAAAGATGAAGATGGCCTGACCATTGTGGAATACGCCGTGGCCGGTGGGTTGATCACCGTGTTGGTAGCCGCCGCGTTCGTGCTTCTGGGCGGTGCCGTGAACACCAAGATCCGTGCGCTGTGCCAGGCGGTCAACGGCAACGTTGCCTGCTGACAGCGGCGACTTGCAGTGAAGGGGGCACGGTCACTTTCAAGGAAAACCGCTTGCGACTCTCATGCAGTGAGTACAACGAATCAATCAAATGGACTTCGCGCTGTCCCCTCCCATCAAGTTCGTAACAGTACTTCTGACCCGCGTGAGGTTCATGAAATGACTCTCCAGACAATAAGCAACTCGATCAGCAAGTTCGCCAAAGATGAAGACGGCCTGACCATCGTTGAATACGCGGTGGCGGGTGGCTTGATCACGGTGTTGGTAGCGGCGGCCTTCGTTCTTCTGGGCGGCGCCGTGGATACCAAGATCCGGGCACTGTGCCAGGTCGTCAATAGCAACGTCGCCTGCTAACGAAAATCCCCCCAGGGAGACGCATCATGTCCATGGAACTGCTGGTGTCGACGGTACTGCTGCTGGGACTGCTGGGTGTGGCGGTGGTGAGCGATCTGCTTCGCCACCGCATCCCCAACACGCTGGTCCTGTTGGGCCTTGCCCTGGGCTTGGCTGGCCAGGTGTATACCGGCGGGATCGGTGGCCTGGGCGACAGCCTGTTGGGCATGCTGATCTGTTTCGCGCTGTTCCTGCCCATGTACGCCGTCGGCGGCATGGCCGCCGGTGACGTCAAGCTGATGGCCATGGTCGGCAGCTTCCTGCCTTTTCATTACGCACTGTGGGCGGCGCTGTTCAGCCTGATCGCCGGCGGTGTGTGCGGTTTCCTGATCGTCCTGGCCCGCGGCCAACTGCTCCAGACCCTTGGACGTTACTGGTTGATTGTACGAGCCCAGGCCTATCTGGCGCCGACTTCGGACGAAGTGGCAGGCAAACCCTTCCCCTATTCGATTGCGATCCTGATCGGCACTTTGAACAGCGTTTACTGGCAACTGGTTGCCGGCGGCTGGGGAGTCTAGTCATGCACGTCATCAACGATAGCGATGCCTACCCCAGCGAACGGGAAGCGGTACAACGCCTGGCACCCCAGCCATGCACCATTCGCGATACAGGCCTGACCGACAGTTTCCTGGGTGAGCTGGTGTGCAAGCATCTGCACGACGCCGGTGTGCTGGACATGTCGCGGCTGGTGGAGCGCCTGGCGCTGACCGGCGCGGTGTTGGAGGAGGTCCTGGCGTTCCTGCGCAAGGACGGTCGTGTCGAAGTGCTGGGCCAGTTGGGGCAAACCGGTGGGCAGACGCTGCGTTATGGCCTCACCGAGCGCGGTCGCAGTTCGGCCCGTGACGCCCTGGCCCGCAGTGGCTACATCGGCGCTGCGCCGTTCCCGGTGAGCACGTATCGCTCGCTGATCAAGATCCAGACCATCCACCACGGTCGCATCACCGCCAAGGACATGAACCAGGCCTTGGCCGGCCTGGTGCTGAGCCAAGGCATGCTCGACCAGTTGGGCGTCGCCCTGAATTCCGGGCGGGCGATCATGATCTACGGGCCGGCGGGCACCGGAAAAACCTATGTGAGCAGCCGATTGATCCGGCTGTTCGCCGAGGCCATCTGGGTGCCCCATGCCATCGTCATCAACGAGTCGGTGATCGAGATCTACGACCCGCAGGTGCACCAGCGCCTGGACGACAATGGCCAAGCGAACAACCTGATGCTCAACGAAGGCATCGACCGTCGGCTGCTGTGCTGCAAACGCCCGATCGTCATCACCGGCGGCGAGCTGAGCATGGAGCAGTTGGACGTGCGCTATGACCCGTTCACCCGGCAATACCAGGCGGCGTTGCAGCTCAAGGCCAGCAACGGCCTGTTCATCATCGATGACATGGGGCGCCAGCGCATGGCCCCTGCGGAGTTGCTCAATCGCTGGATCGTGCCGATGGAGGAGAAGCGCGACTTCATCAACCTGGGCGGCGGTCGGCATTGCGAGCTGCCGTTCGACCTGGTGCTGGTGTTTTCCACCAACCTCAATCCCCTCGAACTGGCCGACGAGGCCTTCCTGCGGCGCATTGGCTACAAAGTGCAGTTCGGCTACCTCAAGCCCGATGATTACGAGCGCATCTGGCGCCAGGAGTGCGAGCGCCTGGGCATCCCGCATGACCCGCTGTTGGTGCGCTATGTCCTGCAGCGGTTGTATGCAAGCGAAGGCATGCCGCTGGTGCCATGCCACCCCCGTGACCTGTTGAACATGGCGCTCGATCGCCAGCGTTACCTGGGCGGTTCCGGCCCCCTGTTGCCGCAAGAGCTGGAATGGGCCTGGCACAACTACTTCGTTCAGCTCGACTTCCTTTGATCTGGAGATACCGACATGAGCTCTCGTACGCTTCCGCTGATTGGCGTTTCCCTGGTAATGGGCCTTGGTGCCGCATGGATGGCTGACGCCTGGCTGAGCGCACGACTCAACGCGTCCCCCGATGATCATTTGCGAAGCGTGGTGGTCGCCACGGTGGAAATCCCCTTCGGGCAAATGGTCGAGGCCCAGCAAGTCACCACGGTGCGCATGCCCATGGATACGATCCCGGACGACGCTTTCGATGCCAGCGAAAAGGCCGTGGGCAAGATCGCCACCTTCGACATTCTGCGCGGCGACATCGTGCGGGGCGCGCGTCTGAGTGAGCACTTGGGCGGCAGCACCCTGGCTTCGCTGATCGCGCCGGACAAACGCGCCATTTCGGTTCGTGTGGATGATGTGGTCGGCGTGGGCGGCTTTCTCTTGCCGGGCAACCGGGTCGATGTATTGGCGACCAAGACCACCAGCGCCGGCAGCAACAGCGCCACGTCCCGGACCATCCTGGAAAACCTGCGGGTGCTGGCGGTGGACCAGACGGCGGGCACCGACAAGACCCAGCCGGTGGTAGTACGGGCCGTGACCCTGGAAATGTCGGCCACCGAAGCCGAAGCGCTGGTTACTGCGCAAACCGAAGGCAAGCTGCAACTGGCGCTGCGCAACCCATTGAACCTGGAGAAGAAGGCCGTGGCCGTTGCGCCGCCAGCCCCTGCGCCGGTCATGGCCATGGCGGCCGCCCCGGTGCCAAAACCTGTGGTGCAACGCAGTGCCAAGCCGCAAGGCGGGGCGATCACGCTGATCCGCGGCGTTGAAAGCAGCGTGATCAATGTCCGCTGAATGACGCCTCCATGCCAGGCCTGTCGGGGCCGTGGCGATGCCGATCCTCAAACGTTGTAGATGAGGGCTCGATGATGAATGCCAATATCCGGCGCCAGGGAGGGGCGGTGAGTGTACTGATGGTGATCGCGCTGGTAGCGATTTCCATGATGGCGGCCTTGGCCCTGGATGGCGGGCACATGCTGCTGAACAAGACGCGCCTGCAAAATGCGGTGGATGCCGCGGCCTTGGGCGGGGCCAAGACCCTGAGCCAGGTGAGCGGTGGCATCAACATGGCCAGCAGCACCCGCGCGGCGGCCCTGGACACGTTGAACAGAAATGCCAACGCCGCCGGCAACACCGAACTGGCCACCGCGATCGCCGGCAACCCGGGCGCGTTTGCCGTGGTGGAACTGTCCAGCAGCGTCTACGGCCCGTTCTCCTATCCCGGGCCTGCCGATGCCAAATACGTGCGGGTGTCGGTGTCCAGTTATCAATTGAACGGTTTTTTCTGGAGTTTCGTGCAAACGATGGGCAGCGCCGGCTTGGGCAACAAGCGCGTGGCGGCGATTGCAACGGCAGGTCCCAGCCCCACCTCGCCTTGTGACCTGGCGCCGTTGATGGTCTGTGGCGATCCCACTCAATACAACCCTGGCGCCGGCAACTTCTGGGGATACCAATTTGGCGACCTGGAGGTCTTGAAGACGGCGGCGGGGAATATATCGCCCATTGGGCCGGGCAATTTCCAATTGCTGGATTTCGGCTCGGGCGGCAGTGCAGTCCGGGAGGACCTGGCCGGCGGTGGCTCGGTTTGCCGCAGTGTCGGGAGCAACGTCCAGACGGCGCCGGGCAATAAAGCCGGCCCTACTTCCCAGGGCTTGAACACGCGCTTCGGTATCTACAATGGTCCGGTCAGTTCTTCGGACTACCCGCCGGACCTGGTCACGGCCTCAGGCACCCCGGCGATCACCTACAACGATGCGCTCTCCCAGGCGCAATACAAAGGCCAGCCCATTACCTCGAGCAACGGCGATCTCTCGTCGGGTGGCGAGGCGATACAGGACTACAACGACTGGCGGGCCAAGGTCGCCGCCTGTGTGGCGGGAGGCGCCAGCGGTTGCCAAAGCAACGGGGTTTTCGAGCGCCGGATGTTGAAGATCGTGATTGGCGATTGCGCCGGGAAACTGAGCGGCTCGACGTCGATTCCAGTCTTGGGGTTCGGCTGCTACTTCGTCGTGCAGCCAGTGGACGGCGGTGGTTCGGAGTCCATCATCTTTGGCCAGTTCGTCCAGGAGTGCGAAGGCGACAACGTACCCGGTCCTACACCCTCCACCGATGCCGGCCCGCAGATCATCCAGCTCTACAAAACCTATCTCAACGGCAGCGGCACTCCGAGCACCGACTCGTAGGAGGCGTCATGGGACTTTCTCAGTTCAAACCCGCGCAAGCCCAGCAAGGCGTGGCGCTGGTGGAGTTCACCCTGGTGCTGCCGTTGTTGCTGTTGTTGCTGCTGGCCTTCGGCGAGTTCGGCCGCATGCTCTACCAGTACAACGTGCTGTTGCAGGCCAGCCGCGATGCCGACCGCTTCGTCGCCAGCCAGGCCTGGAACTCCACCCTTGGCACTGTCGCCTTGGGCAGCACGCTCCTGACCCAGACGAAAAACGTCGCGGTGTATGGCGTGCCCAGCGCGACGGGAACCGCCGTGGTATCAGGCTTGACCACGGCGAATGTGCAGGTCGCCGCCGAGGGCATCGATCATGTGCGCGTCACCATTACCTACACCTTCTGCCCGGTGATTGGCGCGGGCAACTGCGCGGGTTCGATCCCGGGTTTTTTCGGCAATGCCATTCCACTGGGCATCCAGTTGGTGGCGACCACTGTCATGAGGGCGCTGTGATGAATCACAAGCACATGCGCGGCACTTACATCGTGGAGTTCTCCTTCGTGGGCTTGCTGGTGTTCATCCTGCTGTTCGGCGTGGTGGAAATGGGCCGGCTGTACTTTACGGTCAATGCGCTGGATGAAGCGGCGCGCCGTGGTGCGCGGCTGGCGGCGGTGTGCAATGTCAGCGATCCGGTGGTCTTGCGCCGGGCCATCTTCAACGCCGCGACGGACGCCGGCACCAGCCAACTGATCAGCAACCTGGCGACCTCGAACCTGGCGCTGACCTACCTGGACGTCAACGGCGCCGTGGTAGCGAACCCCACCGACACGTCCGGCGCCACCGGCTTTCGAGCCATTCGCTATGTCCGGCTGAGCGTGCAGAACTTTGTTTTCAACCTGTTCATTCCCGGCTTGGGCGTGCCCATTACCTTGCCCACGTTCAGGGCAACCTTGCCACGCGAAAGCCTTGGGCGTCATTCCGATTCCGGGGAGATCACACCATGCTGAACACCAGGGAAAATCCGCTTTCGACCACCACCGGCAGAGCCGGGCTGCGGATACTGATCAGCAGTCGCGATGCTACGTCCCTGCGCGACCTGCAATGTGTCTGCCAGCGCATGCCTGGCCTTGAGGTCAGCACGCGCCTGGTCAGCAACGGCCATGTCGATCCGCTCTACGGCCTGGACCGCATGCCTGACCTGCTGCTGTTGCGCGTCAGCCATCTGTGGCGCGAGGAACTGTCGGCGTTGCTGCAACGCCCTGCCCATGAGCGTCCGCCGATGCTGGTGTGCGGTCCCTTGGGCGAGCAGGAGGGCATGCGCCTGGCGATGCAGGCCGGTGCCCGGGATGTGCTGCCCGAACCCGTCGCCGATACGGAACTGGTGGCGGCGCTGAATCGCCTGGTGGCGGAAGTCCGTCTCGGCAACGGCAACGAAGGGAAACTGATCGCGGTGATCAGCGCCAAGGGCGGCTCGGGCGGAACCCTGGTGGCGTGCAACCTGGCCCAGCAGCTCAGCGCCCGGGCAGGCAATACGCTGTTGCTGGACATGGACCTGCAATTTGGCAGCGTGACCCATTACCTGGACGTGGCGCAGTCCCACAGTCATCTGGAAGTGCTGCAGCAGATCGATGAGATGGACAGCGTCGCGCTACGGGGTTTTTGCAGCCACTTCAGTCCGACCCTGCACGTCCTGGGAGGCCGGGCCGGTGAGTTGTGCCTGCCCCAGGATGCTCAACCCGAGCAGCTCGACGCCCTGTTGCAACTGGCCCGCGCTAGCTATGACTGGGTAGTGGTGGACCTGCCGCGGCAGATCGATCACCTCACCGGCTCGGTGCTGGAACAGGTGGACCGGGTGTACGTGGTGGTGCAACAGAGCGTCAGCCACCTGCGTGATGCCAGCGCTCTGGTGCGGATCCTTCGCGAAGACCTGGGCGTGCGTGGGGAGCAGTTGCAGATCGTGATCAACCGCTATGACAAAAACGCCGCCGTCAGTCTCAAGGACATCGGCGAGGCCCTGCGCTGCACGAACCTGTCGAAATTGCCCAATGACTTCAACCTGGTCAGCCAGAGTCAGAACACTGGCGTGCCGTTGGGACTGCATGCGCCGAAGGCGGCAATCACCGCTGCGTTGCGCGATTTGACCGAAGACCTGGTCGGTCACCAGATGGCCACGGACAAGGGCTTGCTTAAACGTGCCTTCAACCGTTTTTTCGGGGGATGACCCATGATCAGCGACTTTCGTAACCGCTTGCGCAAACAGCCCGCCAAACCTGGCACCGCCGCGGGCGCCCAGCCCGGCGATGACTTGCCGGACCCGACGGACGCCTTGATGGCCTGGGAGCAGGCCATCCCGGACGTGCTGTATGAAACCCGCAGCCAGGTCACGCCCGTGGAGGCCGAATGGCGGGAAAAGATCTACCAGCAACTGCTCAAGGTCATGGACCTGTCGTTGCTCGATGCCCTCGAGCAGGCCGAGGCCGCGCGGCAGATCCGCGATATCTGCCAGCGCCTGCTCGAGGAACATTCGGCGCCAGTGAGCACCGTCAGCCGGCAATTGATCATCAAGCAGATCACCGACGAAGTACTCGGCCTCGGGCCGCTGGAACCGCTGTTGGCCGACCATAGCGTGTCCGACATCCTGGTCAACGGGTTTGCCTCGGTCTATGTCGAGCGCTTCGGCAAGCTGCAACGCACCGACGTGCGGTTTCGCGACGACCAGCATTTGCTGAACATCATCGACCGCATCGTGTCCAGCCTGGGGCGCCGTATCGACGAGTCTTCACCGTTGGTGGACGCCCGGCTCAAGGACGGTTCGCGGGTCAACGCGATCATCCCGCCGCTGGCCATCGACGGTCCGAGCATGTCGATCCGGCGCTTCGCCGTGGACCTGCTCAACACCGACAGCCTGATCCAGGTCGGCACCATGACCCCGGCCATTGCCTTGCTGCTCAAGGCTATTGTTCGCGGGCGCCTGAACGTGCTGATCTCCGGCGGGACCGGCAGCGGCAAGACCACCATGCTCAACGTGCTCTCCAGTTTCATCCCCCACAACGAGCGCATCGTCACCATCGAGGATTCGGCCGAGCTGCAACTGCAACAGCCCCACGTGGTGCGCCTGGAAACCCGGCCGTCGAACATCGAGGGGCGCGGCGAGGTGAGCCAGCGGGAATTGGTGCGAAACAGCCTGCGCATGCGCCCGGACCGGATTGTCATCGGTGAGGTGCGTGGCGCCGAAGCGATGGACATGCTCACGGCGATGAACACCGGCCATGACGGTTCGCTGACCACCATTCATGCCAACACCGCACGGGATGCGCTGGGGCGAATCGAGAACATGGTGTCGATGACCGGGGCGACATTTCCGATCAAGGCCATGCGTCAACAAATTGCCTCGGCCATCGATGTGGTGATCCAACTGGAGCGTCAAGAAGACGGCAAGCGACGCGTGGTGAGCATGCAGGAGATCAACGGGATGGAAGGGGAGGTCATTACCATGACCGAAATTTTCTCCTTCGTGCGCCAGGGTATCGGCGAGCACGGCGAGGTGCTCGGGGAATATCGGCCCAGCGGCATGATCCCGGCCTTCCGCGATGTGCTGGCCAAGCGCGGCATCGAGTTGCCGCTGACCTTGTTTCGTCCTGAGTGGATGGAGGGCCGCACGTCATGAACAATATCCCCAGTGAGTTCATCCTGATCTTCCTTGGCATGGTGTTCATCGCCGTGTTCCTGCTGTCCCAGGGCGTGGTGGTGCCGGTGTTCGGCGAAGCCGGCAAAATGCGCAAGCGTATTCGTGGGCGCCTGCACGTGCTGGAGAAGGCCAACCACTTGCCCAACATGCAGACCGTGTTGCGGCAGAAATACCTGACGCGTCTGTCACCCTTGGAAGCCCGCCTGGAACAACTGCCGTTCATGGCCAACCTGACGCAACTGATCGAGCAGGCCGGCCATGAATACCGGGCTTATCGGGTCATGCTGCTCGGTCTGATCCTGGGGGTGGCGGCCGGTGCCTTGGTGCTGATGGTTTCGTTGGTCTGGTGGATGGCACTGCTGGCGGCCTTTGCGCTGACCTGGGCGCCGGTGTTGAAAATCCTGCGTGACCGCAACAAGCGCTTCGCCGCGTTCGAGGAGGGTTTGCCGGATGCGCTGGACGCCATGTGCCGTGCCTTGCGCGCCGGACATCCGTTCAACGAAACCCTGCGTCTGGTCGCCGAGGAGCACAAGGGGCCGGTCGCCCAGGAATTCGGCATGACGTTTTCCGACATCAACTATGGCAACGACGTGCGCCGGGCGATGCTCGGGCTGCTGGAGCGGATGCCGAGCATGACGGTGATGATGCTGGTGACCTCGATCCTCATCCACCGCGAGACCGGCGGCAACCTGACCGAAGTGCTGGAGCGCCTGAGTCGGCTGATTCGCGGGCGTTTCCGGTTCCAGCGCAAGATCAAGACGTTGTCGGCGGAAGGGCGCATGTCGGCGTGGGTGCTGGTGGCGATCCCGTTCGTGCTGGCGATCGCCATCGTGCTCACCAGCCCCAGCTACATGCCCGTGCTGATCAATGACCCCATAGGGCACAAGCTGATCATCGGCGCGTTCTGCGCCATGTTGATCGGGATTTTCTGGATAAGAAAGATCATCCGGATCCAGGTTTAAGCGCTGTTGCGCCGAGAGGTTTCAGTCATGGACTTTTTGCTCGGATTGTTGAGTCGGTTGACCGGTAACGAAGAACTGGCACGGCTGTTGTTCATCGCCGCGATTGGCCTGAGCACGGTGCTGGCGGCCGTCGCGCTCCTGCTCTTGATGCTGGGCCTGCAGGATCCGGTGCAGCGGCGCCTGGCGCTGATCAAGCGCGGTTACGCTGGAAGCACGACGGGGCAGGAGGCGCCGGGTAACCTGCAGCTCTTGCTGGAACGGGTCGGCCAACGTTTTGCCTCCACCGACCAGGCCCACACGTCTGCTACCCAGACCTTGCTCACCCACGCCGGTTACCGCTCTGCCTCGGCCGTGCAGATGTATTGGGCCGTGCGCCTGATGTTGCCGTTGTTGCTGGTCGGCATTGCGTTGTTGCTGCTGCCGATGGTCAAGGTTTCAGTGGCCATTGGTCTACTGGCGGTAACCCTCATCGCAGGCATCGGCTGGTTGCTGCCGGCGATCTACGTCGGTAAACGCAAGCAGGCGCGCCAAGGCCGGCTGCGCGCGGCGTTCCCGGATGCACTGGACCTGATGGTGGTCTGCGTCGAGTCGGGCCTGGCCCTGCCCACGACGATTGAACGGGTGGCTGAAGAGATGTCGGTCAGCCAGGTTGAGCTGGCCGAGGAACTGGCGTTGGTCAATGCGCAGATCCGGGCGGGCATCACCAGTACCGAGGCGCTCAAGCAACTGGCCGTGCGCACCGGCCTGGAGGATATCCAGGGCCTGGTCAGTTTGTTGGCGCAAAGTATCCGTTTCGGCACCAGCGTGGCCGATACCCTGCGAATCTACGCCGATGAGTTTCGCGACCGGCGTACCCAGGCCGCGGAAGAAATGGGCGCCAAGATCGGCACCAAGCTGATCTTCCCGCTGATCTTCTGCCTGTGGCCGAGCTTCTTCCTGGTCGCCATCGGCCCGGCCATGATTGGTGTGTTCAGGGCCTTCGGGAATATGTAGGTCGGTGAGTGTCCATGAGTCTTGTGTTCACCACAGGCCCATTGTGGGAGCGGGCTTGCTCGCGAAGGCGGCCTGACGGCTGGAGTTGCTCTTGTTGACTGAGTACATGTCCATTGCTGCGGTAACGGCTGCTTAGGGTTTCGCCCTGACGGCGACTCACTTTCGAAAATCCGGAAGCCGGCCCAGGCGAAAGTAAGCAAAGCGCTTTTTGCCCCACCACTCGGTGCCTCGCCTAGGCTCGGCATGCCCGAACGAAGGCATTGCTCCGTGGGCCCGCCGCGAAGGGCCATCCATGGCCCAGCGCGGCTATCCCGGCATCCATGCCGGGATGCCCACTACGCAATACCTACGTTCGGCCATCGTGGTTAACGGGGCGCCCGAGATCAACGTCCACCCCGAGGCGGCCTAGTAGCCGACCTGGCTCTCCCGGTCGTACACCCCATCAGATCTGTGGGAGCAAAGCTTGCTCCCACAGGTTTCGATCGTTCCCACGCTCCTGCGTGGGAATGCCGCCAGGGACGCTCTGCGTTCCGCTTCTGCAAGGTGACGCAGAGCGTCAGGGGATGCATTCCCACGCAGAGCGTGGGAGCGATCAACACCTCGTTGTGTCAGGTTGTCTGGATTCGATCGTTCCCACGCTCCCGCGTGGGAATGCCGCCAGGGACGCTCCGCGTTCCGCTTCTGCAAGGTGACGCAGAGCGTCAGGGGATGTATTCCCACGCAGCGTGGGAACGATCAAAGACCCGATTTCGTGGGCGTGGCTCCAGTTCCCACGCGACAACGCAGCGTCGAAGACGCGGCAGTCACTCCCTCGCCATAAGCGACAATTGATACGTTCAAATCAAAAGATCGCAGCCTTCGACAGTTCCCGTCCTGATTCGGAGGCAGGTACCGCCAAAGGCTGCGATCTTTTCGTTTTCTGCGTGGTTCATTTGCTACTGGTGATTTCTCCTGCCGAGTCCTGGTCAAAGAATTCCGGGATCGGGTAGTTGAAGCTGTTGAGCCAACGCTGCATGGCCATCTCGCGTTCGGCGGCCGAGGCGGTTTGCAGGTTGGTGGAGGCCACCACGCCGCGAATCTGCAGTTGCATCCAGCTCTCGGTGCCTTGCTGTGCGGCCGAGGAGGGGCCAGGCTCAATGGCCCAGGCGGCGGTGGACAGGCTCACCATACACACGATCATCAATTGTTTGGTCATCATTTCTTGAACTCCTCGTAACGCTCTACTTGACCGCGCCGGTTGAAACATCGACAACCTCGGCCAGGTGGTTGGCGGGTGACGTCGCTGCCTGAGTGGCCGAACCCCTGATTTTTTCGGCACGGGCTTGGGCATCTGCCACTTGCTGGGGGCTGAGCTTGGCCATGTTCGCGAGCTCGGCGGCCTGCTTCCAGTTGTCCTGGTAAATCAGCAGGGTCACCATGTTGAGCGCGGCCAGTGTGTCGGACTGCTGGAGCTCCATGGCGGTCATGAACTCGAAGCGGGCTTCTGCAATGCGTCGCTGATTGAGGTAGACAACCCCCAGGTCATTGCGGATCTTGCCTTCGGTCGGGGCCATCTTCGCGGCGCGTTCGAGGTATTGCGTGGCGGCCGAATTGTCATTCCTGGCGGCCGCCAATTGACCCAGGCCATGCTCACCGTCAGCGGCCAGGCATGTCCCCAGCAGGCTTTTGTACAACGGTTCGGCCTCGTTGCGGCCCATCAGGCGCAGTACCCGAGCCTTGCGCAGGCGGACCTGGACCAAGTCCTCGGGCAAGCGTTCGAGGTTCGCCAGGCTGGCGTATAAGCGGCCCTCGTTGGCCATGTCTTCGGCCATGTTCAAGGCCAGTTCCTGGTCGGCCCCGGGCTTGGCGCAATCGGCCGTGCGTGAAGCCACCACGCCGCTGCTGGCACAACCGGCAAGCATCAAGGACGCCGCTAATGCGATCACTGTTTTCATGGAATACCCCTTGGCGAACCGTTGGAGGTCGCACGCGTTGCACACCAGGCGCCGGCTCATTGGGAAAGCCCGCTGCGGTTGTCGAACTCGCCATGTTCGAGGAAGTACATACGGTAGAAATTCGGGTCGTAATTGCGCAGTTGCTCACCCGGCAAGGTCGGCAGTTGCGCGTCGGCCGCCAACGGTTGGACCAGGTGCGGCGTGACGATCATCAGCAGTTCGCGCTCTTCGCGGTTGATGGAGTTGTCACGAAAGAACGCGCCGAGAATCGGCACGTCGCCCAGCCCTGGAAACTTGTTCACCTGGGCGCTGTTGCGGGTGCTGATCAGGCCGCTGATGACGAAACTTTCGCCATCGGCCAGGGCGATGCTGGTATCGGTACGGCGCACGGTGAGTGCGGGCACCAATGTTCCGGCGATGTTCACCGCGTTGGTGAAATCCAGCTCACTGACTTCCGGTGCCACCTTCAAGGCGATGCGATTCTTGCCAATGACGGTGGGGGTCAGGGTCAGGCGAATACCGAATTCCTTGTACTCGATGGACACATTGTCGCTGCCGGCACTGGGTACCGGAATCGGCACTTCGCCGCCGGCCAGGAAACTCGCGCTTTGCCCGCTGAGGGCGACCAGGCTCGGCCGCGCCAGGGTATAGGCAAAACCGCTGCCTTCCAGGGCGTTGATCATCAACAGGGTCTTACCGGTGGCGAAAGACAGGTTGAACATGTCGTTATTGACCGGCAATGAAGGCCGGACTACGCCGCCGATGGTGGGCAAGGTCCTCGGCGAGCCGAACAGGAAATTGCCACGGCTGCCGAAAATCGACGTCGAGGCTTCCTTGAGCTTGGTCCGGCTGACTTCAACGAAACGGATGTCGGTCTGTACCTGGGCAAGCAGCATCGGGTCTTCGGAAGGCATGCTCGCAGCGCCCGTCAGCGCCTCAGTGGCCCGGCCTTTGACAAAGACCATGCTCTGTCGCGGTATTTTCGAACAGTCGGTCCAGACCATCAGGCTGGTGGCGCCGGGCGCCAGGCCCGTGAGGATGAAGGCATCGCTGCCACTGGGTTGCACATCGGCAATTTTCGGGTCGCCGACAGCCAATTTCGTCACGGGGGCGAGGATACGCAGTTCGCTCTGGAGCCCTTGGCCGACCTCGAAGGTTGCCGGCAAATTGTCCAGTTGCGAACAATTTGCCGCTGCGGCCTGAGCCGCATCCAGGCCAAGGCCCATCCAGAACAGGCCATGAATGAAATGTTTTAAAACGGGGGCGGTGCGCTGGGTCATGAAGTGATCCTCGATAGAGAGGCCATCCTTAGGCTTAACCAGTGCCACGGATCACTTGAGAGGCCCGGGCTGCCCCTTCTATTTCATCCAACCCTTCAGCGGTCCGGGCACAGGCCTCGTTGCTACAAACAAACGGGCGCATTACACCGGCCTGACCGAACGGCAGGCAGCTTACGAAAAAGCTTTATGGGAACCGGAATATCCGGGTTGTCGAGCAAGGAGACCGATGTCAATCAGGTCGTCTGAAGGGTGATTACCCTTGCCTTGTTCTCGCTTCTTTTTGAAGGTAGTTCAAGCATGGCAAAGCGCCACGCCTTAAACAAAAAAACGACTAAAAAGTGACGGAAGGAAAATTGGTGATCGGATGGCCGTCAATAATTTGTCTTTTACGTGTTTTTTGCGTGACAGATTTACATGAGAAAGAGGGCCGCCTTGCGACGAAAAATCAGGATCGCCCCGTGGTGTATATTTTTTACGGCTTAGCGCTGGTGCTCTCCTGCAAGCGCTATCAGCAGTGCCTCAGGCTGGTCTGGCTCGTGGATCAGGCTAAGGCTCAGTCGCAGCAACGGGGCGTGGTGTGGGTGATCCGTTGAGCCGATTTGGGCGACCTCGAAGACCACATAGGGGTTGTGTGGATAGGCCCGGCGAGTTTCGAAAGCTGCGCGCAATACATTGCTCAGTCGATCGAACAGCAGTTTTTCAGAGTGATTTGCATGCTCAAGCAGTACTGCACGCTGCCAGGCCTCAGGAGTGAACACTATGGGCAATTGAAGAAGGGATAGTCTTTGCAGTTTGAGCGAACCGGACATGGTGTGCCTCTCTTTTGAGCGCGCGAAGAAACCTGCCCATGAGGGAAAGAGCCTTTCTCGTGGTGGGTAGTGGAGAAGCATGAAGGGTTACCTGGGAAGCAGAACGCGCCGCTGATCGAGGTACTCGACGCCAAGGACCGGGGGGCCGATCCGTCTGGGGCGAGTAGGCCCGAGAGCCGCGGGCCACGGCGGGTATCAGTCCACGTGGTAGTGAACCGACAAGGTGCCTTTCTTTTGTGAAAGCGAGGCGATAGTGACTGCTCCCAGTTCCTGCAGGCGCCGTACGTGAGTGCCGCCGCAGCCATAGGCAGACAGCTCACCGAAACCGACTTCTCGCGAGCCTTCGCGCAATGCGATCAGGCGAGGCAAATCCTCGGCAATCCACTCATCGATGCCTTGCTGGATGATTGATCTGTCCAGTTCCTGAGGATTTTCCCCAGGCTGGAATTGCACACGGCTTTCGCCGGGCCAGTGGTGGGCCTTGATCGGTTTCCAGCCACGGCTTTCGGCAAAATGGCCGATCAGGTGCCCGGCCGAGTGCAGGCGTGAATTCAGCCGCCGCCGCTGCTCATCCACGCGGATCGTGGCCATGCCCGGGGCTACTGGGCGGTCGACGTAATGAATGATCTGTTGCCCGTCTTGAACGACGCGCAGTACTTGGCCGTCGTCAATCCATCCGGTGTCGCAGGGCTGCCCGCCGCCCTTGGGGTGGAACAGGGTGGCGCGCAGCACCACGGCGAATTCGTTTTCCTGGGGGCTGCAGTCCAGGACTTCCACGTTGGCCTTGAGGTCATCGCTATGGAAAAAAAGGCGAAGCGTCATGGTCCATACCCACATCAGAAATTGTGACGGGATTATAGGTAGCGTGGAAAAGGGTGATAATCCGTTCAAATTTCAAAGGACTGTTGCGTCATGAGCACAAATCTACCGTTGCCGTTGCTCGCCGAAATGGCGGTCTTCGTCAAGGTCGTGGAGACCGGCAGCTTTTCCGAAGCGGCCCGCCAGTCAGGCTCATCGCCGTCGGCCATCAGCCGCAGCATTTCTCGCCTGGAGAAGGCCCTGGCGACCCGATTGCTGCAGCGCACCACCCGCAAGTTGCGTTTGAGCGATGGCGGGGAAGAGGTGTTCAAGCGCTGCCAGGAGATGGTCGCCGCGGCTCGGTCGGTGATGGAAATCAGCGGCCAGTTCACCCAGGAAGCGGAAGGGCGCATCCGCGTCAGCGTGCCCAAGGCAGTGGGGCGTTTCGTGATTCATCCACACATGCCTGAATTTTTGCGCCGTTATCCGAAGGTCGATGTGGAGTTGTTCCTGGAGGATCGGCAAGTCGACCTGATCGATGATCACGTCGACCTGGCCATCCGGATTACCGATCAACCATCGGCCGGGCTGGTGGGGCGCCAGTTGCTGACTATTGACCACCTGCTCTGCGCCACGCCGCAATACCTGGCGGAACAGGGTGTTCCCACGCATCCCCACGATTTGCTGGAGCACAGTTGCATTTACTTGGGCGAATCGCCCAATGACGCGCGTTGGAAATTCAAGAAAGGCAGCAAGTCGGTCACCGTAGGCGTACGCGGACGCTACGCGGCCAATCACACGGGGGTGCGGTTGGGGGCGGTCTTGCAGCACATAGGCATCGGTAGCCTGCCGTATTTCACCGCCCGTCACGCCTTGGAGCAGGGGTTGATCGTGCAGGTGTTGGCCGACTGGACGTTCCTCGCTTCGTACCACGGTGGCTTGTGGTTGCTGCATTCGCCGACCCGCTACCTGCCACCGAAGCTGCGGGTGTTCATTGATTATCTGGTGGAGTGCCTGGCGAAGGAGCCGACCTTGAACAAGGTGGCGGGAGGGGAGCGTTCCAGCAAGGTCGCGGCGCACTATGAGTTGCCGGAAAGTGATGGGTTGTTCTGACGGGCCCCATCGCGAGCAAGCTCGCTCCCACACTGGCTGCGGTTGATCATGACCTTCTGTGGGAGCGAGTTCGCTCGCGATGAGGCCCATCCAGGCAACACACTCCGGCAAGACCAAAAAAAGGCCCGCCGGTTTAACCGTGCGGGCCTTTCGCATGACGGATCGCAATCAGTGCTTGCTGTCCTGGTCCGACATCGCCAGCAGTTGCTTTTCCTGGTTCCAGTCGAAAGGCTCGTCGTTTTGCTCGGCTTCGAAGCGACGTTCTTCCAGGGCCTGGTACAGGGCGATTTCTTCGTCAGGCATGTAGTGCAGGCAGTCACCGGCGAAGTACCAGAGCAGGTCGCGAGGCACCAGGTGGGCGATCTGTGGGTAACGCACGATCACTTGGCACAGGAGGTCCTGGCCCAGGTACTGGCTTTCGATCGGGTCGACGGGCAATTGCGCGCGCAACTCGTCGAAGCGCTCCAGGAACAAGGCGTGGCTTTCTTCGGGCACCTGTTCGGCCTCACCCACGGCGACCAGGATGCTGCGCAAGTGGTCAAGCAAGACAAGGTGATCGGCAACGACATTGGACACGAGATAAGTCCTCAAGAGCAAAACGGGCGCAGGAGTATAAAGCCCTTGCGCCCGCTTTTATAGATGAAGAGCTGTAGGTGAAGAGCTACAGGTGACGGCGTACCTGGCCGTCAGTATCAACGGACCTTGTCTGGCGCCAGTGTCAGTTCGGCCTTGTCGAAATCATCCACGTCGATGACCTTGCGCCGCGCCGCCTCGGCCGCGCGCAAGGTCTGCGCTTCACCGGCTTGCAGCACGCCGGCCTCCAAGGCCGCATCGATGAGGGGTTCGCCAGGCGCCGGATTGAGCTGACCCTGCTTGAGCGCACCGTGCAGTTTCTTGTGCAGCGGATGAGCGGCGGCCAGCAGGTCGGCGGCATGTTGCAGGGCGCCCACCGGATCGTCGGTCGATTGCGGGCGATAGCAACCCTGCAGCAACTCTTCGAGAGTCGGATCGCCCTTGGGCCGGCCGATGACCGCGGCCACCTCGGCGTCGAGCCTGTCGCTCGGGCCCTTGTGACGCCGACCGAAGGGGAACACCACCAGGCGCAACAGGCAACCCAGTACCCGGTTCGGGAAGTTGCTCAGCAGTTCATCCAGCGCACGTTCCGACTGGCCGAGGCTTTCTTCCATGGCCCAGGTGAACAGCGGCGTCATGTGGTCCGGCGAATCCAGGTCGTGATAACGCTTGAGCGCGGCGGACGCCAGGTACAGGTTGCTCAAGACGTCGCCCAGGCGGGCCGACAAGCGTTCGCGGCGTTTGAGCTCTCCGCCCAGCAGCATCATGCTCAAATCCGCCAGCAGCGCGAATGCCGCGGCCTGCCGGTTGAGGGCGCGGAAATAACCCTGGCTCAAGGCATTGCCGGGGGCCTTCTCGAAATGCCCCAAGCCCAGGTTGAGCACCAGGGTGCTGGCGGCGTTGCTGACGGCGAAACCGATATGCTTGAGCAGCAAGGCATCGAACTCGATCAGTGCCTGGTCCTTGTCTTCACGGGTTGCCAGGGCCATTTCCTTGAGGACGAACGGATGGCAGCGAATGGCGCCCTGGCCGAAGATCATCAGGTTGCGCGACAGAATGTTCGCGCCTTCGACCGTGATGAAGATTGGCGCACCTTGCCAACTGCGACCCAGGTAATTGTTCGGGCCCATGATGATGCCCTTGCCGCCATGTACGTCCATGGCGTGGCTGATGCACTCGCGACCACGCTCGGTCAGGTGGTACTTGAGGATGGCCGACAGCACCGAAGGTTTTTCCCCCAGGTCCACGGCGTTGGCGGTCAGCATGCGTGCCGCATCCATCAACCAGGCGTTGCCGCCGATGCGCGCCATGGCTTCCTGGATGCCTTCGAACGCCGACAACGGTACGTTGAATTGTTCGCGGACCTGGGCGTACTGGCCCGTCACCAGGCTGGTGAACTTCGCAGCGCCGGTGCCCACCGCGGGCAGGGAAATCGAGCGCCCGACCGACAGGCAGTTCATCAGCATCATCCAACCCTTGCCGAGCATCGCCTGACCGCCGATGAGGAAGTCCAGCGGGATGAACACGTCCTTGCCCCAGTTCGGTCCGTTCATGAACGCGGCGCCCAGGGGCAGGTGACGGCGGCCGATATGCACGCCTGGGGTGTCGGTGGGAATCAAGGCGAGGCTGATGCCCAGGTCCTCTTCGTCACCCAGCAGGTGGTCGGGGTCATACGCCTTGAAGGCCAGGCCCAGGAGCGTGGCCACCGGGCCGAGGGTGATGTAGCGTTTTTCCCAGTTCAGGCGCAGGCCGAGGGTTTCCTGGCCCTCCCATTCACCCTTGCAGATGATGCCGGTGTCGGGCATCGCCCCGGCGTCGGAGCCGGCCAGCGGCCCGGTCAGGGCGAAGCAGGGGATATCGTCGCCGCGGGCCAGTCGCGGCAGGTAATGGTCGCGTTGCTCGTCGGTGCCGTAGTGCAGCAGCAGTTCCGCCGGGCCGAGGGAGTTGGGGACCATCACGGTGGAGGCCAGGTCGCCGCTGCGCGTGGCCAGTTTCATCGCGACCTGGGAGTGGGCATAGGCGGAGAAGCCCTTGCCGCCATATTCCTTGGGAATGATCAGCGCGAAGAACCCGTGCTCCTTGATATGGGCCCAGGCTGCAGGGGGCAGGTCCATGGCCTGGCCGATCTGCCAGTCGCTGACCATCGCGCAGAGGGCTTCGGTAGGGCCGTCGAGGAACGCCTGCTCTTCCTCGGTCAGTTGCACCTTGGGGTAGGCCAGCAGCACGTCCCAGTCCGGGCGGCCGCTGAACAGTTCGCCATCCCACCACACCGTGCCGGCATCGATGGCGTCGCGCTCGGTCTCGGACATGGGCGGCAGGGTTTTCTGGAACCAGTCGAACATCGGCGCGCTGAAATATTTGCGGCGCAGGTCCGGTAGCAGCAGCGGGGCCGCGACAGCCGCGAGCACCACCCAGAGGATCAGCATCAGCCAGCCGGGCGCGTGGCTGAAAATGCCCATGGCCAACAGGTAGACCGCGACGATACCCAGCGCGGGCAGCGGGGCGGTACGCCGATGCGCCAGCCAGGCGATCCCGACAACCAGGACCAGTATCCACAACAACAGCATATGTAATCCTCCGTGAACCAAGGCAAAACCGACCTTCAGAGCTTAGACGGCATCTGCAAAACCGGCAGTCGGCGCGATGTGATTGATTTCGTGGGAAACCCTGGTTGCATTGCGCCAGTCTGGTTGGCAACAGCCGCGGGAAATCGTTCGTTAACAAGGTGAGAAAACGCCATTGTTTGGCCGGAATGCCGTTATCCCTGAGCCGGGGCTGTGGATAAACTCGAGGCAAGCCCTCCGTAGGAGCTGCCGAAGGCTGCGATCTTTTGATCTTGATCTTTCGCTTGCGATTCAACTGTCTGGGACAAGATCGCAGCCTCGTTGCACTCGACAGCTCCTACGCGGGGGTGATGTTTTTCCAGAGGCCTTTCCTTTATGCAGCAATATCTGAACCCCGGCCGCTTCATCGACAGCGATCATCCCGCGGTCATCGACTTCGCCGAAACCCACCGCGGCGCCGAGCGCGACCCGCGGGCCCAGGCGGTCAGCCTGTATTACGCCGTGCGCGAGGCGGTGCGCTACAACCCCTATACCTTCAGTCGCGACCCGGCGACCCTGCGCGGCAGCTATGCGCTGGCTGCAAGGGAAAGCTATTGCGTGCCCAAGGCCACCTTGCTGGCCGGCTGCGCCCGGCATTGCGGCATCCCGGCGCGCATCGGCCTGGCGGATGTACGCAACCACCTGTCCACCCCGCGTCTGCTGGAGTTGCTCAGGAGCGACGTGTTCGCCATGCACGGTTATACCGAGCTGTACCTGAACGACCGCTGGGTCAAGGCCACGCCAGCTTTCAACCAGGGCTTGTGCGCGTTGTTCGACGTGGCCCCGCTCGAATTCGACGGTCGCCACGACAGCGTCTTCCACCCGTTCAATCGGCAAGGGGCGAAGCTGATGGAGTACATCACCGACCATGGCCAGTTCGCCGACGTGCCCGAGGCATTCTTCTTCGAACACCTGGAAAAGTGCTACCCGCACCTGTTCGGCGAACAGGTGCCGCGCTTGCTCGGCGACATGCAGGGCGATTTGAGTCGCGCCTGATCCGGCGTATGCTGCTGCGGCATTTATCCATCGAGGACGCCGTGATGCTGAAGATATGGGGCCGGAAAAATTCATCGAATGTGCGCAAGGCATTATGGTGCGCGGAGGAGTTGGGGCTGGCCTACGAGGCTATCGATGCGGGCGGGGCGTTCGGTGTGGTGGACACGCCCGAGTACCGCGCGAAAAACCCCAACGGCCGCGTGCCGATGATCGAGGACGACGGCTTCGTGCTCTGGGAGTCCAACACCATCGTGCGTTACCTGGCGGCTCGTCATGCGTCGGGTTCGGCTTGGTATCCTGCTGGCGTACAGGCCCGGGCCCAGGCTGAAAAATGGATGGACTGGACCACGTCCAGCTTTGCCGCACCGTTTCGCACGGTGTTCTGGGGCGTCTTGCGCACCCCGGCCGAACAACAGGATTGGACGGCCATCAACGCGGCGATCAAGGAGTGCGACGATCTGCTGGCCATGGTCGAGCGGACCTTGAGTGCACAGCTTTACCTGTCGGGTGATGAAATCGGCGTGGGCGACATTCCCCTGGGCAGTTTCATTTATGCCTGGTTCGAGATGCCCATCCAGCGCGCCGAGCGGCCTGCCGTACAGGCCTGGTACGCGCGGTTGCAGCAGCGCCCGGCCTATCGCAAAGCCGTCATGACCGCGTTGACTTAATACCTACTATCAACACGCTTGACTGTACTTGTGCGGCGACGCCAAGCACCATTGCCTTGGTGCGCCGTGTTGCATTGCTCGCCGCCCGCCCTTATCTATTCTTTTCTTCCCTCCCTTCTTGGTGCGTAATCCGATATGAGTTCCGCTCTGTCCATCCGGCAGCTAACCAAAACCTACGGCAACGGTTTCCAGGCCTTGAGTGGTATCGATCTGGACGTCGCCGAAGGTGATTTCTTCGCCTTGCTCGGCCCTAACGGTGCCGGCAAATCCACCACCATCGGCATTCTTTCCACTTTGGTGAACAAGACCAGCGGCACGGTGAACGTGTTCGGTCATGATCTGGACCGCGAGCCCGCAGCCCTCAAGCGCTGCATTGGCGTGGTGCCCCAGGAATTCAACTTCAACCAGTTCGAAAAGACCTTCGACATCGTCGTGACCCAGGCCGGTTACTACGGCATTCCGCCAAAGATCGCCAACGAGCGCGCCGAGCAGTACCTGACCCAATTGGGCCTGTGGGACAAGCGTGACGTGCCGTCCCGTTCACTGTCCGGCGGCATGAAGCGTCGCCTGATGATCGCCCGCGCGCTGGTGCATGAGCCGCGCCTGCTGATCCTCGACGAACCGACCGCTGGCGTGGACATCGAACTGCGTCGTTCGATGTGGAGCTTTTTGACCGAACTGAACCAGAAAGGCATCACCATCATCCTCACCACCCATTACCTGGAAGAGGCTGAGCAGTTGTGCCGCAACATCGGCATCATCGACCACGGCACCATTGTCGAGAACACCAGCATGCGCCAGTTGCTCAGCCAACTGCATGTGGAAACCTTCCTGCTGGACCTGAAACACGACCTGAAGACCGCGCCCCAGCTCATCGGCTATCCGGCGCGCCTGGTGGACAGCCGTACCCTGGAAGTGCAGGTGGACAAAGCCGTGGGCATCACCGGGCTGTTCACCCAACTGGCCCTGCAAAACATTGAAGTGCTGAGCCTGCGCAACAAAACCAATCGCCTCGAGGAGTTGTTCGTGTCCCTGGTGGAGAAGAATCTGGCGAAGGTGGCGGTATGAGCATGAGTTCCGAACTGCGCCCCAACCTCATCGCCCTCAATACCATCGTTTACCGTGAAGTCCGGCGTTTCATGCGGATCTGGCCGCAGACGCTGCTGCCGCCGGCCATCACCATGGTCTTGTACTTCGTGATCTTCGGTAACCTGATCGGCCGGCAGATCGGCGACATGGGTGGCTTCACGTACATGGACTACATCGTGCCGGGGCTGATCATGATGTCGGTGATCACCAACTCCTACGGCAACGTGGTGTCGAGTTTCTTCGGCAGCAAGTTCCAGCGTTCGATCGAGGAGCTGATGGTCTCGCCGGTGTCGCCCCATACGATCCTCATCGGCTACACCTTGGGCGGTGTCCTGCGCGGCCTGGCGGTGGGCCTGATCGTGACCCTGCTGTCGTTGTTCTTCACCGATCTGCAGGTGCATCACCTGGGGGTGACGATATTGGTGGTGGTGCTCACGGCCACGATCTTTTCGCTGCTGGGGTTCATCAATGCCGTGTTTGCGCGCAACTTCGATGATATTTCGATTATCCCGACGTTCGTGCTCACGCCGCTGACCTACCTGGGCGGGGTGTTCTACTCGATCTCCTTGTTGCCACCGTTCTGGCAGACCGTGTCCCTGGCCAACCCGGTGTTGCACATGGTCAACGCGTTCCGTTACGGGATCCTCGGGGTGTCGGACATCAAGATCAGCATCGCCATCACCTTCATGCTGGTGGCCACCGTGGTGCTCTATATCGGCTGTGCGCGGTTGCTGGTCAGCGGGCGCGGTATGCGCACCTGACCCCAGCCCCCAGTGGGAGCGAGCTTGCTCGCGATGACGGCGGCACATTCAGCATCAATGCAAGCTGACCCACCGCTTTCGCGAGCAAGCTCGCTCCCACAGGGGATTTGGGTGGACGCAGTCCATGCACCACAAAAAAGGCCTCCATTCCCAGGAGGCCTTTTTTGCATCTCACATCCGGCTTTTCTTGCGCCGCCGCCACTGTCTGGCCACCCACCAGCGCCAGTAACTCATGGTGACGAAGTAGGCCAGGGCACCGAGCACCAGGCCGGTCACCACCGAGCCCAGCAGGAATGGCTGCCACAAGGTGGATAACTGGCCGCTGATCCATTCCCAGGTCAGTTCTTCGGGCAGTGTCCGGGCAGGCACGTCCATCAGCCAGGCACCGGTCTGGTAGGTGCAGAAAAACACCGCAGGCATGGTGATCGGATTGGTCAGCCACACCAGGCTCACCGCAATCGGCATATTGCCGCGCACCGTGACGGCCAGCGCGGCGGCCAGCAACATTTGCAACGGGATTGGCAGGAATGCGGCAAACAGGCCAACAGCCATCGCCCGGGCCACGGAGTGCCGATTGAGGTGCCAAAGGTTGGGGTCGTGCAGCAGGGTGCCGAGAAAACGTAAGGACTTATGTTCCCGAATGCTCTCTGGGTCTGGCATGTAACGTTTGAATAGGCGCCGGGGCATAAGGCTTCTCGGTCGGTTCAACGCAGTAAAGGCCGCAAGTATGTCTGGATTCTACGGCTGGCAGATTCAGACTTTGTGACAATTGATAACGCCGGGGGTGCCGCTGACCGTCTATGCCTGAAGAGGGGCACTCTCAAGGACGGGTTATGCGCACAGGGTTAGTCGCGCTTGCATTGGGGTTGTTGGCCCCGATTTGTTTACCGGTACTGCCGCCGTTGTGGCTGGTTGCAGCCATGCCGGTGCTGGCGCTGATGGTGTTGCCGTTTCGAACCTACCCGCTGGGTTTTTTCCTGTTCGGGCTGGCCTGGGCCTGCCTGTCGGCGCAGTGGGCGCTGGACAATCGATTGCCCGCCGCCCTGGACGGAGAAACCCGCTGGGTCGAAGGGCGCGTCGTCGGTTTGCCGCAACAGGGCGATGGCGTGGTGCGCTTCGAACTGGCCGATGTCCATTCACGTCGTACCCGATTACCGACAACGATGCGCCTGGCCTGGTTCGCGGGACCGCCCATCAACAGTGGCGAACGATGGCGATTGGCGGTGAAGCTCAAGCGGCCCGCCGGGTTGTTGAATCCACACGGTTTCGACTACGCCGCCTGGTTGTTGAGCCGTGGCGTTGGCGCAACCGGTACGGTCAAGGACGGGCGGCTCCTGCAAGCGGCCCGGGGCGCCTGGCGTGACGAGGTGCGCCAGGCGCTGGTACAGGTCGACGCCCACGGCCGCTCCGGCGCGCTGGCGGCATTGGTCCTGGGCGACGGCGGCGGGCTGAGTCGCGAGGACTGGCAGGTTTTGCAAGACACTGGCACCGTTCATTTGCTGGTGATCTCCGGGCAACACATCGGCCTGCTGGCCGGCCTGGTGTATCTGTTGGTGGCCGGCGCGGCGCGTTATGGCCTGTGGCCGGCGGGGCTGGCGTGGTTGCCTTGGGCTTGTGCGCTGGCCTTTTGCGCCGCCCTGGGCTACGGCTTGCTCGCCGGTTTCGAGGTGCCGGTGCGACGGGCCTGCGCGATGATTGGCCTGGTGTTGCTGTGGCGCTTGCGTTTCAAACAGCCGGATCCGTGGTGGGCATGGCTGCTGGCCTTCGTCGGGGTGCTGGTGTTCGACCCACTCGCCAGCCTGCGGCCAGGGTTCTGGTTGTCATTTGCGGCCGTGGCCATCTTGATGTTCATCTTTGGCGCTCGCCTGGGGCCCTGGCGCTGGTGGCAAACCTGGACCCGTGCCCAGTGGCTGGTTGCGGTCGGCCTGTGTCCGTTGCTGTTGATCGTGGGCTTGCCGGTCAGCCTCAGCGGGCCGCTGGTGAACTTGCTCGCGGTGCCCTGGATCAGCCTGCTGGTCTTGCCGCCAGCGCTGCTCGGCACGGCGTTTTTGCCAGTACCGCTCATCGGTGAAGGCCTGCTGTGGATCGCCGGCGGGTTGCTCGATCTGTTGTTCAAGGGGCTGGGGCTGATTGCCGGACGAATACCCGCCTGGGTCCCCGTTGCGATCCCGCCGTGGGCCTTGGGCATCGCCGCTTCAGGGGCATTTTTGCTGCTGCTGCCCAAAGGCGTGCCGCTGCGTGTGCTGGGGTGGCCGATGGTGCTGTTGATGGTGTTTCCCCCGCGAGAACACCTGCCGCAAGGGCACGCCGAGGTCTGGCAACTGGACGTGGGCCAAGGGCTGGCGGTGCTGGTACGCACCCGGCATCACAGCCTGCTTTACGACGCCGGGCCGCGCTTTGGCGAGGCCGATGCGGGCGAGCGCGTCGTACTGCCGACCTTGCGCAAGCTCGGTGTGCACGGCTTGGACCTGATGCTCCTCAGTCATGCCGATGCCGATCATGCCGGCGGTGCCCAAGCAGTGCGCAATGGGCTGCCGACGATGGAAGTCATCAGTGGCGATCCCGACGCGCTGCCCGATGAACTGCAAGCCGGGCCTTGCGACAGCGGCAGGCGCTGGGAGTGGGATGGCGTCGGGTTCGAGCTGTGGCGCTGGGCATCTGCTGTCGAAAGCAACCAGAAGTCCTGCGTCCTGCTGGTGGAGGCCGGCGGCGAGCGCCTGCTGTTGACCGGCGATATCGACACCCCTGCCGAGCGCGCCTTGCTCGACGAGGCCCTGGCGCTACCGATCCAGTGGCTGGCCGCGCCTCATCACGGCAGCCGCAGTTCGTCGTCGATGGCGTTGCTGTCGCGCCTCAAGCCGCATTCGGTGTTGATCTCTCGAGGGCAGGGCAACGCGTTCGGTCATCCCCATCCCCAAGTGATGGCCCGCTACCGCCGCTCGGGCCTGGCGGTCTACGATAGCGCCGAGCAGGGCGCCATTCGTCTGCAACTGGGCGCGTTCGAGGTGCCGCGCACCGAGGCCGGGCACCGACGTTACTGGCGCGATCCGCCCGCCGTCGGGCCACTGGGGCAACATTGATCCAGGGCAATCGGCTGATGCGCTTATCGGCGGGGCGGGTCTGCAAGGCGAGTCTGTGTGATAAAGTGGCGCACTTTTTCGAGGGGGCAGTCACTGTGTGGGAATTGGTCAAATCCGGCGGCTGGATGATGTTGCCGATCATTCTGAGTTCCATCGCGGCACTGGGTATCGTTGCCGAACGCCTGTGGACCCTGCGGGCCAGCCGCGTGACCCCGGAGCATCTGCTCGGGCAGGTCTGGGTCTGGATCAAGGACAAGCAACTGAACAAGGACAAGCTCAAGGAGCTGCGGGCCAGTTCGCCCTTGGGGGAAGTCCTTGCCGCCGGCCTGGCGAACTCCAAGCATGGTCGCGAGATCATGAAGGAGTGCATCGAGGAAGCCGCCGCCCGGGTCATCCATGAGCTGGAGCGCTACATCAATACCCTGGGCACTATCGCCGCTATGTCCCCGCTGCTGGGCCTGCTGGGGACTGTGCTGGGCATGATCGACATCTTCAGCGCGTTTACCGGCTCTGGCATGACCACCAATGCCGCGGTACTGGCCGGGGGGATTTCCAAGGCCCTGATCACCACCGCCGCCGGCCTGATGGTGGGTATTCCGGCCGTGTTCTTCCATCGGTTCCTGCAACGCCGCGTCGACGAGTTGGTCGTTGGCATGGAGCAGGAAGCCATCAAGCTGGTCGAGGTGGTGCAGGGTGACCGTGACGTGGACCTGGCTGGGGGCAAGCAGTGAAATTCCGCCGCAAGCCACGGGAAAACATCGAGATCAACCTCGCGTCGCTGATCGACGTGGTGTTCATCCTGCTGCTGTTTTTCGTCGTGACCACCACGTTCACCCGGGAAACCCAGCTCAAGGTGGAATTGCCGCAAGCCGTCAGCGGCTCGCCGGCCGAAGACCAGCAATTGAAGAACCTGGAAGTCACCATCAGCGCCGAAGGGGCGTTTTCGGTGAATAACCAGTTGCTGCCCAAGAGCGACCTGGCGAGCCTGATCGAGGCCCTGCAGAAAGAATCCGGCGGCGACACCAACCTGCCGCTGTCCATCAGTGCCGACGGCAAGACCCCTCATCAATCGGTGATCACCGCCATGGACGCGGCCGGCAAGCTCGGTTTCAGCCATCTGCGCATGACCACGGTCGAGGCGGCTCCCGCACCCTGATGGCCATGTCCGATCGATTGCTTGCCGCATGGTACGAAGGCCACCCGGCCCTGACCCTGCTACGGCCGCTGGAGTGGTTGTACCGGCGGGTGGTGGTGAGCAAGCGCGAGCGTTTCCTGGCGGGTGAAGGCCAGATCTACCAGCCCCCCGTGCCGTTGGTGGTGGTGGGCAATATCACCGTGGGTGGCACTGGCAAGACGCCGTTGATCCTGTGGCTGATCCAGCACTGCCAGCGCAGTGGCTTGCGGGTCGGGGTGGTCAGCCGGGGCTATGGCGCCAAGCCGCCGCAACTGCCATGGCGGGTCGCGGCCGGGCAGGGCGCCGACGTCGCGGGGGACGAGCCGCTGTTGATCGTCCAGCGCACGGGCGTGCCGTTGATGATCGATCCCGACCGCAGCCGCGCGGTCCAGGCGCTGCTGGAGGCCGAGCCGCTGGACCTGATCCTGTCCGACGACGGCATGCAGCATTATCGGCTGGCCCGGGACCTCGAGCTGGTGCTGATCGATAGCGCCCGCGGCCTGGGCAACCGGCGTTGCCTGCCCGCCGGGCCGTTGCGCGAACCGGTCGAGCGCCTGCAATCGGTCGACGCCGTGCTGTACAACGGCGCCAGTGCCGACCGCGAAGACGGCTTTGCCTTCCAATTGCGCCCCACCGAACTGGTGAACCTAGCCAGTGGCGAACGCTGCCCCCTCGACCATTTTCCACCCGGCCAGGCCCTGCACGCCGTGGCCGGCATCGGCAACCCCCAGCGTTTCTTCAAGACCCTCGAAACGCTACACTGGCGGCCAATACCGCACGGGTTTGCCGACCATGCCGAATACAGCGCCCAGGCCTTGAACTTCAAGCCATCCCTGCCGGTGGTCATGACGGAAAAAGACGCGGTCAAATGCCGTGCCTTCGCCGCGCCCGACTGGTGGTACCTGGCGGTGGACGCCGCGCCGTCGCCGGCCTTCGCGGCCTGGTTCGATACGCAGTTGATGCGCCTGTTGCCGGATCGGCTCTTGCCTTAACACCTTTTACCCAGGGGAATTCCATGGACACCAAACTGCTCGATATTCTGGCCTGCCCGGTCTGCAAAGGTCCGCTCAAGCTCAGCGCCGACAAGACCGAACTGATCAGCAAGGGTGCCGGCCTGGCCTACCCGATTCGCGACGGCATCCCGGTGATGCTCGAAAGCGAAGCCCGCACCCTGACCACCGACGAGCGTCTGGATAAATGACCACCGCCTTTACCGTTGTCATTCCGTCGCGCTTCGCCTCGACACGCCTGCCCGGCAAGCCGTTGCTGTCGATCGCCGGCAAGCCGATGATCCAGCATGTCTGGGAGCAAGCCAGTAAAAGCAGCGCCCAGCGCGTGGTGGTGGCCACTGACGATGCGCGTATCGTCGAGGCCTGCAAAGGTTTTGGCGCCGAGGTCGTGCTGACGCGCGAAGACCATAATTCCGGTACCGATCGCCTGGCGGAGGTCGCGGCGAAGCTCGGTCTTGCCGCCGACGCGATTGTGGTCAATGTGCAAGGTGACGAGCCGTTGATCCCGCCGAGCGTGATCGATCAGGTCGCCGCCAACCTCGCGGCCCACACCGAAGCGCGCATGGCCACCCTGGCCGAGCCGATCGAGGATGTGCAGGCCCTGTTCAATCCCAACGTGGTCAAGGTGGTCAGCGACCTCAATGGCCTGGCGTTGACCTTCAGCCGTGCGACGTTGCCCTGGGCGCGGGATGCCTTCGCCCAAGGTCGCGACGTGATGCCGCAAGGCGTGCCGTACCGTCGTCACATCGGCATCTACGCCTACCGCGCCGGCTTCCTCCAGGACTTCGTCGCCTGGGGGCCGTGCTGGCTGGAAAACACTGAAGCCCTGGAACAACTGCGAGCGCTGTGGCATGGCGTGCGGATCCATGTCGCCGATGCGCTGATCGCCCCACCGACCGGTGTCGACACCGCCGAAGACCTCGAGCGCGTTCGCCGCCTGCTGGAGGCCTGATGCGGGTCCTGTTCGTCTGTCTCGGCAATATCTGCCGCTCGCCCACCGCCGAAGGCATCTTGCGCCACAAGTTGCGAGAGGCCGGGCTGGCCGGGCAGGTGGAAGTCGCTTCCGCCGGCACCGGTGACTGGCACGTCGGCAAGGCCCCGGACAAGCGCAGCCAGGCGGCGGCCGTAAAGCGTGGCTACGACCTGTCGGCCCAGCGCGCGCAACAGGTGACCCGCGCCGATTTTGCCGCCTATGACCTGATCCTGGCGATGGACAGCAGCAACCTGCGCAATCTCCAGGCCCTGCAACCGGCCAATGGCAAGGCCGAGCTGGATCTGTTCCTGCGGCGCTACGAAGCCGAACTTGATGACGTGCCTGACCCGTACTATGACGGCGAGCAGGGCTTCGAGCAGGTGTTGGACTTGATCGAGCGGGCCACCGATCGCCTGGTGATCGAATTGAAGGGGCGGTTATGACCTTGCAGGTACGGGCGGGCGTCAGCCTCAAGCCCTTCAACAGTTTTGGCGTGGACGTCAGCGCCCGGTTGTTCGCCGAAGCCCGCGACGATGGCGATGTTCGCCAGGCGCTGGCCTATGCCAGCGAGCATGCCGTGCCGCTGCTGGTGATCGGCGGCGGCAGCAACCTGTTGCTGACCGGCGACATCGACGCCTTGGTGCTGCGCATGGCCAGCCAGGGGATCCGCCTGCTCAGCGATGATGGCGAACGGGTGGTGATCGAGGCCGAAGCCGGGGAACCCTGGCATCCCTTCGTCCAACATACGTTGGCGCAAGGCTGGTCGGGCCTGGAAAACCTCAGCCTGATTCCCGGTACCGTAGGCGCGGCACCGATGCAAAACATCGGCGCCTACGGTGTGGAGATCAAGGATGTCTTCGCCGGCCTCACCGCCCTGGATCGCCAGACCGGCGAGCTGAGGGACTTCACCCTTGAAGACTGTCGGTTTGCTTATCGCGACAGCCTGTTCAAACAGCAAGCGGGTCGCTGGTTGATCCTGCGGGTGCGCTTTGCCCTCAGCCGCGCCGCACACTTGCATCTGGAGTACGGCCCGGTTCGCCAGCGACTGACCGAACAGGGCATCGATCAGCCGACGCCCACGGATGTGAGCCGGGCCATTTGCAGCATCCGCAGCGAAAAACTCCCCGACCCGGCCATGCTGGGCAATGCCGGCAGCTTCTTCAAGAACCCGCTGGTGCCGGCCACGCACGTGGCGTATCTCAAGCAGCAATACCCTGATCTTGTGGCTTATCCACAGCCCGAAGGGCAGATGAAAATCGCCGCCGGCTGGCTGATCGAACGGGCCGGCTGGAAGGGCTTTCGCGAGGGTGATGCGGGTGTGCATAAGTTGCAGGCGTTGGTGCTGGTCAACTACGGCAATGCCACGGGCCCGCAACTGTTGGACCTGGCCTTGCGCATCCAGAAAGACATTGCCGAACGTTTCCAGGTCGAGCTGGAAATGGAGCCCAATCGGTACTGAGCGCGGTGGGAGCAAAGCTTGCTCGCGATCAACTGAACAACGCCCTGCCACAATCACGCACAGATCATTTGTGCAGGATTGTGCAGGGCGTTTTGCTTGATCCTGGGTTAATTTAGTTCGCTAACGATGCGACCATCGCATCCTAAAGGCCCGGTGCAGACGCCTGTGTGCGACTGCATAAGAGAGCCCGATCAGCCTGAGCCAGTCTGCGACAACCGACCCGTTACCCAAGCGGCAGATTGCTCGACCCCATCACTCGAATAATGTGCGGGCGTGCCCATGATTACCCTGAAACTCAATGGAAAAGACCATCAACTGGATGTGACCGAGGACATGCCGCTGCTGTGGGCTATCCGGGATGTGGCCGGTTACAACGGTACCAAATTCGGCTGTGGCCTGGGCCTGTGTGGCGCCTGCACCATCCACATCGACGGCGCCCCGGCGCGCAGTTGCATCACGCCAATCGGCTCGGTGAAAGGGCAGGACGTCAGCACCATCGACGGGCTTCATGCCGACCCGGTCGGGCAAATCGTCCAGAAGGCCTGGCTCGACACGGCGGTGGCTCAGTGCGGTTACTGCCAGGGCGGGCAGATTATGTCCGCCACCGCATTGCTCAAGACCAACCCCAACCCGAGCGATGAGCAGATCGAAGAAGCTATGGTCGGCAACCTCTGCCGCTGCGGCACGTATAACCGGATCAAGACCGCGATCCGCCAGGCTTCCACTCACCTGAAGGAGGCCAAGGCATGAGCCGCTTGCCCGATGATTTCGTGCTGAGCAACCTCAGCCGCCGTGGTTTCCTCAAGGGTGCGAGCGCCACCGGCGTGCTGGTGCTGGCGGCAACGTGGGGCCTGCCGGATGCCTTTGCCGAGGAAAAGAAATTCGGCGCCGAGGGCATGCCCCATGGCGCGGTCGACGACCCGAAGGTGTACGTCAGCGTTGCCGCCGATGGCAGCGTGACCGTGATCTGCAACCGTTCGGAAATGGGCCAGGGCGTGCGCACCAGCCTGAGCATGGTGGTCGCCGACGAACTGGACGCTGACTGGGCGCTGGTCAAGGTCAAGCAGGCGCCGGCCGATGAGGCGCGTTTCGGCAACCAGGACACCGACGGTTCGCGCAGCATGCGTCACTGGTACGAGCCGATGCGCCGTTGCGGGGCTGCCGCCCGGACCATGCTGGAACTGGCCGCTGCTGCCCAGTGGAAGGTCCCGGTGGGTGAATGCCATGCCCAACTGCACAAAGTGCTGCACCAGCCTTCGGGACGTGAATTGGGGTATGGCGAATTGGCAGCCGCCGCCAGTGCCTTGCCGGTGCCGGCCCGTGACAGCTTGCGTCTCAAGCAGCCATCGGAGTTCCGCTACATCGGCAAGGAAGCGAGCCGGGCCATCGATGGCGCGGACATCGTCAACGGTCGTGCGGTGTTTGGTGCCGATGTGCATTTCGACGGCATGCTCTATGCGGTCATCGCGCGTCCGCCGGTCTATGGCGGCAAGGTCAAGAGCGTGGACAGCAGCGCGGCGCTGAAGGTACCGGGCGTGGTCAAGGTGGTCCAGATAGAGGGCCGTCCGCTGCCCTCGGAATTCCAGCCGTTGGGCGGCGTAGCGGTGGTGGCGAAGAACACCTGGGCGGCGATCAAGGGCCGCGAGGCGCTGAAAATCCAGTGGGACGACGGCCCGAATGCCGGTTATGACTCCATTGTCTATCGCAAGGAACTGGAAGCGGCCGCCCTCAAGCCTGGAAAAGTCGTGCGCAGCAGCGGTGACCTCGACGATGCGCTGGCCAAGGCTGATTCGACGTTGGAGGCGTCGTATTACTTGCCGCACCTGTCCCAGTCCCCCATGGAACCGATGGTTGCCGTCGCCCGGTTCAAGGACGGCCAATGCGAGGCCTGGGCGCCAAGCCAGGCGCCGCAGGTGACCCGTGAACGTGTCGCCGAACGCCTGGGTATTCCTTTCGAGAAGGTCACGGTGAACATCACGTTGCTGGGCGGCGGTTTCGGACGCAAGTCGAAACCTGACTTTGTCGTCGAGGCGGCGGTCCTCGCCAAGGAGTTTCCCGGCCAGGCAGTACGGGTGCAATGGACCCGCGAGGACGACATTCATCACTCGTACTTCCATACCGTATCGGCCGAATACCTCAAGGCCGGCCTGAACCAGGACGGCATGCCGTCCGGTTGGCTGCACCGCACCGTAGCCCCGAGCATCACCGCACTGTTTGCACCGGGCATGACTCACGAGGCACCGTTCGAAATAGGCATGGGCGTGACCAACATGGCCTACGCCATTCCCAACCTGCGCCTGGAGAACCCCGAGGCGGTGGCCCATGCCCGGGTGGGCTGGTATCGCTCGGTGTCGAACATTCCTCACGGCTTCGCAATCCAGAGCTTCATTGACGAACTGGCCCACAAAGCCGGCCAGGATCCGCTGAAGTACCAGGTCAAATTGCTCGGGCCGGACCGTAAGATCGATCCGCGCACTTTGAGCGAAGAATGGAACTACGGCGAATCCCCCGAGCGTTACCCGATTGATACGGCGCGGATCCGCACGGTGCTGGAAACCGCCGCGAAGGCCGCCGGTTGGGGCCGGGAACTGCCCAAGGGCCGTGGCCTGGGGCTGGCGGTGCACTACAGCTTCGTCACCTACGTGGCGGCGGTGCTCGAGGTGGAGGTCAAGGACGATGGCACGGTGATCGTGCACAAGGCGGACATCGCCGTGGACTGCGGCCCGCAGATCAACCCCGAGCGCATCCGCTCGCAATTCGAAGGCGCCTGCGTCATGGGCCTGGGCAATGCCATGGTGGGCGAAATCAGTTTCAAGGATGGCAAGGTGCAGCAGGACAATTTTCATATGTACGAAGTGGCGCGCATGTCCCTGGCGCCCAAGGAAGTGGCCGTGCACCTGGTCACGCCGCCGGGTGAGGTGCCGTTGGGTGGGGTTGGCGAGCCGGGCGTGCCGCCGATTGCGCCGGCCCTGTGCAACGCGATTTTCGCCGCCACCGGCCAGCGTATCCGTAACCTGCCTGTGCGCTATCAGCTGCAAGGCTGGCAACAGGCCAAGGCCTGATGGACAGCGTCGATCTGAATGTCCTGCGCAGCGTGCTCGAGTGGCGCCGCGCCGGGCAGCGAGTGGTGTTGTTCACCGTGGTCCAGACCTGGGGCACTGCGCCAAGGCCGCCGGGGGCGATGCTGGCCTTGCGCGAAGATGGCGTGGTGATCGGTTCGGTGTCGGGCGGTTGTGTCGAGGATGACCTGATCGCCCGGCTGCACGACGGCCGTATTCCGGCGGACGGTCCGCCGGTGCAACTGATCACCTATGGCGTCACCCGCGAAGAAGCGGCGCGCTTCGGCCTGCCGTGCGGCGGCACCCTGCGCCTGACCGAAGAGCGGGTGGGCGATCCACAGTGGGTCGCCGAACTGCTGGAGCGCTGCGAAGCCCATGAAATTGTCGCCCGTGAACTGACGGTGACCAGTGGCAACGTGGTCCTGACCCCGGCCATCAAGACCGACGTGCTGGTGTTCGATGGGCAGGTGCTGCGGGCCATTTACGGCCCGCGTTGGCGGTTGCTGCTGATCGGGGCCGGGCAATTGTCGCGCTACGTGGCGGAAATGGCCCGGTTGCTGGACTTCGAAGTGCTGATTTGCGATCCGCGCAAGGAGTTCGTCTATGGTTGGGAGGAACAGCATGGGCGCTTCGTCCCGGGGATGCCCGACGAAGCCGTGTTGAGCATCCAGACCGACGAGCGCACGGCCATTGTGGCGCTGACCCATGATCCACGCCTGGACGACATGGCGCTGCTCACGGCACTGGACTCCAAGGCTTTTTATGTCGGCGCCCTGGGTTCGCGGGTCAACAGCCAGAAACGCCGGGACAACCTGGCTCAGCTAGGCTTGTCTGCGGAGGCGATTGAGCGCTTGCATGGACCGATCGGCTTGCATATCGGCAGCCATACCCCGGCGGAAATCGCCTTGTCGCTGCTGGCCGAAATCGTGGCCATCAAGAATGGCGTGGAACTGCGGCAGAAAAAACCGCTGTAAGCCGTGGGTAAGGAGGGCGTATGAGCGAGTCGATTGGCGTGATCATCCTGGCGGCCGGAACGGGCAGCCGTTTTCGCCGGATTGCAGGCCCCGGCAAGGATAAATTGCTCGCCGATTGCACCGGGCGTGACGGTGCCGTGCGCTCGGTGATCGAGCAGGTGCTGGTGAATCTGCCAGCCTCCCTGGAAAAGCGCGTGCTGGTGACGAGCAAGGACCGGCCGCAAGCCATTCGCATGGCCCAGGCCTATGGCTGCGATTTCGTGGAACTGGACTCCCCCGGCCTGGGCGACAGCATTGCCGCCGGTGTTCAGGCCTGCCCTGAGCTTGATGGCTGGCTGATGGTGCTGGGTGACATGCCCTTCATCCTGCCGTCGAGCATCGAGCAGGTGGCGGCGGGGATTCGCGCGGACGGCATCAGCGTGCCGGTCCTGGCCGGTGAGTACGGGCATCCGGTTGGATTCGGTGGTGAGTTTGGGCCGAAACTGATGGCGCTCACCGGCGATCGGGGAGCCAAGGTATTGTTTGCCGGGGCGCAAGTGGTCGAAGTGCCGGTGGACGACCCTGGCGTGACGTGGGATGTGGATGTGCCAGAGGCACTGGTCTTCAAATAACAGGCGACGCAGAACCCTGTGGGAGCGAGCTTGCTCGCGAAAGCGGTCTGACTTCAGCATTGATGCAAGCTGACCCGGCGCCATCGCGAGCAAGCTCGCTCCCACATTGGACTTTTGTCCGCTTCCAGTCCCCTGTGGATAACTCTGAAGGCATAAAAAAGCCCCGCCTGGGGTTACCAGGCGGGGCTTTTTACTGGGCGGTGGAATCAGGCGTGAGGTTTAGGCTCGTGCTCTTTTTCCAGGGCTTCAGTGTGACGTGGTGCGATTTCTTCAGCGGTGTGCTGAGGCTCGTCGAACGTCGGAGCCGATTCAACCGGGGTTTCGGCGACCGGGGCAGGGGCAGGGGCTGCCTCGGCGACTTCTTCCACGACTGGCGCAGGCTCGGCAGCAGGCGCTTGAGCGGCGGCAGCGGCAGCTTGTTCGGCTTCCTTCTGCAGACGCTCGGCTTCACGCTTGCGACGACGCACTTCACGTGGATCGTTCGGTGCACGGCCATTCGCGGTCAGGGCGCTGGCAGGTGCAGGCTCTTCCACCGGGGCCGGGACTTCGGCAACCACCGGTGCCTCGACCACTGGAGCAGGCTCGATCACTTCTGGCTCGACCGCTTTCACGGGCTCTGGTGCCGGCTCAGGCTCGACAACAGGTGCCGGTGCGGCTGGCTCGGCGGTCCAGTTGAACGCAGTCTGCTCTTCGCGGACAGGCTCTGGTGCCTTTTCCTCGGCCGGTGCTTCGACGACCGGTTCGGCAGCAACGACTGGAGCCTCGACGACCGGTGCAGGCTCGACGGCGACTTCGGCTTCAGGCTGGGCGTCATGGGCCGGTGCGAGTTCCACTTCTGGCGAGGCGGTGGCTTCTACCGGGGTGGTGGCTTCGACTACAGGCGCTTCAACCGGCGCGTTTTCCACCGCAGCGGTGGCACGTTCGGCTTGTTCGTGAGCCTGGGCTTCAGCCGGGGCGCTGATCGCGCTGCTGGCAACGGCCGCGGTCACGGCCAGGCCGGCGGCCAGGTCCGCGGCGCTTGGCGCTTCGGCGTTCTCGGTGGACTCGGACTCTTCCGAACCTTCGATCACGTTGCCGTTGGCGTCGCGCTGACGCTCACGACGGTTGCTGCGACGACGCTGGCCACGGGAGCGGCGGCGTGGACGATCGCCTTCGGCGGTGTCCTGGCCATCTTCCTGCAACTGCTCTTCGGCGTTCAGCACTTCTTCTTCACTGGCAGCGGCGGCTGCCTGTTCGGCGCGTGGCTGGCGTTCTTCACGTGGAGGACGCGGTGCGCGTTCTTCACGAGGCTGGCGGGCTGGACGCTCTTCAGCGGTGGCGGCAGCCACGGCCGGGGCGGCATCCAGTGGCTCGCGCAGTTCACGAACACGTTCTTCACGCTCGCCACGTGGCTTGCGGTCTTCACGCGGTGCGCGTGGCTGGCGTTCTTCACGGGGCGGACGCGGTGCGCGTTCTTCGCGGGCTACGACTGGTGCTTCCTCACGGGCTTCGCGCGGCTGGCGTTCTTCACGCGGCTCACGTGGCGCACGTTCTTCACGCGGTGCACGTTCTTCGCGAGGCTTGCGCTCTTCATCGCGACGACCGTTGCGGTTGCGGGTCTGCTGGCGACCGTTGCGGCGTTCTTCGTTGCGGGCAGGACGCTCGGTAGCGGCAGGCTTGGCGACGACGGCCGGGGTAGCGGGTTCTTCCTTGGTGGCGAACAGGCTGACCAGCGACTTCACCAGGCCTTTGAACAGGCTTGGCTCGGGGGCTGCGGCCGGGGCGGCAACCGGAGCGGCCACTTCGGTCGGAACCGGAGCGTTGGCGCGGGCCGGAGCCGTCTTGACCGCGGCTTCCTGGCGAACCAGGGTGCGAGTGGCGGCGGCCGGCTGGACTTCTTCCACTTCGGCGGCGGCGGCAGCGATTTCGTAGCTGGACTGGTTGGTGTGGGCTTCCGGACTGTCATCGCGCAGGCGCTGCACTTCGAAGTGCGGCGTCTCGAGGTGATCGTTCGGCAGGATGACGATGCGGGCGCGGGTGCGCAGTTCGATCTTGGTGATCGAGTTGCGTTTTTCGTTAAGCAGGAACGCGGCCACCGGGATCGGCACTTGGGCGCGAACTTCGGCGGTGCGGTCTTTCAGGGCTTCTTCTTCGATCAGGCGCAGGATCGCCAGGGACAGCGACTCGACGTCACGGATGATGCCGGTGCCGTTGCAACGCGGGCAAACGATGCCGCTGCTTTCGCCCAGGGATGGACGCAGGCGCTGACGGGACATTTCCAGCAGGCCGAAGCGCGAGATGCGACCGACCTGTACGCGGGCACGGTCGGCTTCCAGGCATTCACGGACCTTTTCTTCCACGGCGCGCTGGTTCTTGGCCGGGGTCATGTCGATGAAGTCGATGACGATCAGGCCGCCGATGTCGCGCAGGCGCAACTGACGGGCGATTTCCTCGGCGGCTTCAAGGTTGGTCTGCAGGGCGGTTTCTTCGATGTCGCTGCCTTTGGTGGCGCGGGCCGAGTTGATGTCGATGGACACCAGGGCTTCGGTCGGGTCGATGACGATGGAGCCGCCGGACGGCAGTTCGACGACGCGCTGGAAGGCGGTCTCGATCTGGCTTTCGATCTGGAAACGGTTGAACAGCGGAACGCTGTCTTCGTAGAGCTTGATCTTGCTGGCGTACTGCGGCATCACCTGGCGAATGAAGGTCAGGGCTTCGTCCTGGGCTTCGACGCTGTCGATCAGCACTTCGCCGATGTCCTGGCGCAGGTAATCGCGGATGGCGCGGATGATCACGTTGCTTTCCTGGTAGATCAGGAACGGCGCGGAACGATCCAGCGAGGCTTCTTTGATGGCGGTCCACAGTTGCAGCAGGTAGTCGAGGTCCCACTGCATTTCTTCGCTGCTGCGGCCCAGGCCGGCAGTGCGCACGATCAGGCCCATGTCGGCTGGCGCGACCAGGCCGTTGAGGGCTTCGCGCAGTTCGTTGCGCTCTTCGCCTTCGATGCGGCGGGAGATGCCGCCGGCACGCGGGTTGTTCGGCATCAGGACCAGGTAACGGCCGGCCAGGCTGATGAAGGTGGTCAGGGCGGCGCCCTTGTTGCCACGTTCTTCTTTTTCGACCTGGACGATGACTTCCTGGCCTTCGCTCAGGACGTCCTTGATGTTGACGCGGCCTTCAGGGGCCTTCTTGAAGTATTCGCGGGAGATTTCTTTGAGGGGCAGGAAGCCATGGCGCTCGGAGCCGAAATCGACAAAGGCAGCCTCAAGGCTTGGTTCGATGCGAGTAATCCGGCCTTTATAGATGTTGGCCTTCTTCTGCTCGCGTGCACCGGATTCGATATCCAGGTCGTAGAGGCGCTGGCCGTCTACCAGTGCAACACGCAACTCTTCGGGTTGAGTTGCGTTAATCAGCATTCTTTTCATGTAGTACCGTCGGTTTCCGGGCTGCCGGAAACGGCGTTCGGCACACACGACTTCTCACGGTCGGTGTCAGGTGCGTCCTGGAGATGGCGAGGCCATTCCAGTGTCCAGCGAGTTCGGCCCAATGATGGCGAAGTCGCGACGGACGCGTCCTGCTTGCTGGTACTCAAGCACTCAGTCAGGAGGAGGAATCAACCGGCGTCTGTGGACGAGATGAAGCGTCTAAATATAAGCCTAGTGCTACACAGTCCGACGGTTGTACGTCTCCACCCTACACGTATCCCTGATAATTCGGGTGCTGCCGCGCGCAGAATCCGCAGCGGGTTGGCATTTACCGTGAGCTCCGGAAGGGGAGGTCACGCATCATGGCTAATTTAGGCGTTGTTTCCGAAGCTCTCGCTCGGGGTCGTTCGCAGCTGACTGCACTTTGTGAACTGGCCGTGAATGTGGCGCGCAAGGCGAGTCAAAACTCTGCTTTGCGGCGTATTTCAGGCCTCATGTCACCTGCGCTCGTTACACCTGAAAACTCTACCGTTACGTAGCGAAAGCCCCGTAGGACGGCCTCTCGTCCTCGTGAATTGCGTTGGTCAGGGCCGGTTTTTGACCGCTGGTCCACTGTCCAGCCACTTTTGGCGGCGTTCGCGACTATAGCAGCAATGATTAAGTGCTTCAATTCCATAAAAAATTGTTATGATCGCCGCCATGACAACTACTGCCCCTTCGACCCCTGGCGTTCAACTGCTCGAGGTCTCGCCGGAATATGCCGGCCAACGAATCGATAATTTCCTGCTGGCCCGGCTCAAAGGCGTGCCCAAGACCTTGATCTACCGCATTTTGCGCAAAGGCGAAGTGCGGGTGAACAAAGGTCGGATCAAGCCCGAATACAAGCTCCAGGCCGGTGACATCGTGCGCGTGCCGCCGGTTCGTGTGCCCGAGCGCGATGAGCCGGTGCCCTTGGCCCAGGGATTGTTGCAACGCCTTGAAGCCTCGATCGTCTACGAAGACAAGGCCCTGATCGTGATCAACAAGCCCGCGGGCATTGCGGTTCACGGCGGCAGCGGCCTGAATTTCGGTGTGATCGAAGCCTTTCGTCAGTTGCGTCCGGACGCCAAGGAGCTGGAACTGGTCCATCGCCTCGACCGCGACACCTCCGGCCTGCTGATGATCGCCAAGAAACGCAGCATGTTGCGCCACTTGCACGAGCAACTGCGCGGCGACGGCGTCGACAAGCGCTACATGGCGCTGGTGCGTGGCCGCTGGGAAACCTCCATCAAACAAGTGCGTGCGCCGCTGCTCAAGAGCAACCTGCGCTCCGGCGAGCGCATGGTCGAAGTCAATGAGGAGGGCAAGGAGGCGCTGACGGTGTTCAAGGTGTTGCGCCGTTTCGACGACTTCGCCACCTTGGTCGAGGCCAAGCCTGTGACCGGGCGCACGCATCAGATCCGCGTCCATACCCTGCACGCCGGCCACTGCATTGCCGGTGACAGTAAATACGGCGATGACGATTTCACCAAGGAAATCCGCGACCTGGGCGGCAAGCGCCTGTTTCTCCACGCCTATATGCTCACCGTGCCGCTGCCCGATGGCGGCGAGCTGAAATTGCAGGCCCCAGTGGATGACATGTGGGCCAAGACGGTGGAGCGGCTGAGTGCATCCTGAGTACAAATTGCTGATATTCGATTGGGACGGCACTCTTGCCAATTCCATCGGTCGGATCGTGGAGTCGATGCATGTCGCATCGGATCGCTCGGGTTTTGCCCGGTGCGACGATTTTGCGGTGAAGGGCATCATCGGCTTGGGGTTGCCGGAAGCGATTCGCAGTTTGTACCCGGAGATCGACGACGATGAGCTGGTGGTTTTTCGCCAGCACTATGCCGATCACTACATTGCACTGGAGGCCGAGCCTTCGCCGTTGTTCGAGGGCGTGGTTCATACCCTTGAAACCTTGAAGGGCGAGGGTTATCGCTTGGCGGTCGCGACCGGCAAGGCCCGTCGCGGGCTGGATCGGGTATTGAAGGCCCATGGTTGGGACGATTATTTCGATATCACCCGTGCCGCCGATGAGACGGCCAGCAAGCCGCATCCGCTGATGCTCGAGCAGATACTGGCTCATTGTGGGGTGCTGCCTGCGCAGGCGTTGATGGTGGGGGATTCCTCGTTCGACCTGCAGATGGCGCGCAATGCCGGCATGGGTTCGGTGGCTGTCAGCTATGGTGCGCAGTCCATCGAGGCGCTCAAGGCGTTCGAGCCGCGACTGGCGATTGATCATTTTCCTGAATTGCACGCCTGGCTGAGCCAGCGCGCCGATTAAAGTCTGTTGAGGATGCATGTATGACCGATGAATGGAAGGCACCGGCCAAAGCGAGCGCTGACAACGGTGACGAAAAAAGCTGGAAGCTGCTGGAAAAGACCCTGTTGGCCGGGGTGGAGGAGCAGCGTCGTGCGCGGCGCTGGGGGATCTTCTTCAAATGCCTGGTCTTCATCTATCTGTTTTTCGGCTTGGCGTTGATCTTCCAGGCGGTTGATGGCAAGAAGAGTCCGGGGGGTGGTTCGGCCTATACGGCGGTCATCGACATCGAAGGCATGATTGCCGACAAAGAGGCGGCCAGTGCGGACAATATTGTCGGCAGCCTGAGGGCCGCGTTCGAAGATTCGAAGGTCAAGGGCGTGGTGCTGCGCATCAACAGTCCGGGTGGCAGCCCGGTGCAGGCCGGCTACGTCTATGACGAAATCGTCCGCTTGCGCGCGGCGCATCCGGATATCAAGGTCTACGCGGTGATTTCCGACCTCGGTGCCTCCGGTGCCTACTACATCGCCAGTGCGGCGGACCAGATCTATGCCGACAAGGCCAGCCTGGTAGGCTCCATTGGCGTGACGGCGGCGGGTTATGGCTTCGTCCAGACGCTGGACAAGCTTGGGGTGGAGCGCCGGGTCTATACCGCGGGCGAGCACAAATCCTTCCTCGATCCGTTCCAGCCGCAAAAGCCTGAGGAAACGGCGTTCTGGCAGGGGGTGCTCGACACTACCCATAAGCAGTTCATCGCCAGCGTCAAGAAGGGGCGGGGCGAGCGCTTGAAAGACAAGGAACACCCGGAGCTCTTCTCCGGGCTGGTCTGGTCGGGCGAGCAGGCGTTGCCGCTGGGCTTGATCGATGGCTTGGGTAGCGCCAGCTCGGTGGCTCGGGACGTGATTGGCGAGAAGGAGTTGGTGGATTTCACCATTGAAGAGTCGCCGCTCGACCGTTTCTCGAAAAAACTGGGCGCCAGCATCGCCGAGCGTCTGGCGATGTGGATGGGGTTCCAGGGTCCGGCGTTGCGCTGATTGTCTTGGCGCTTCAATGCAGGAGAGGCTGACAGCCTCTGTGGCGAGGGGATTTATCCCCGCTGGGGCGCGAAGCGCCCCTTAGTCTGTCGCCTCGGTGCGCGGCTCCATTGATAGGGCCGCTTCGCGCCAACGGGGATAAATCCCCTCGCCACAAGTTTTGTATTTACAAGTTTTGTATTTAGCAGTGGTTGCTCTCAATGCCCAGGCTTCAGGGGATTTGCACACCCTCGGCCAGCAACATGTCCACAAGGCGAATCAGCGGCAGCCCGACCAGGCTGGTGGCGTCCGGTCCTTCGGTGCTCTGGAACAGGCTTACGCCCAGCCCCTCGGCCTTGAAGCTGCCGGCGCAATCGTAGGGTTGCTCGGCGCGCAGGTAGCGTTCGACGCGGCCTGGATCCAGGGTGCGCATATTGACTGTAAATGCAACGCAATCGACCTGGCAGGCGCCTGTCTGGCTGTTGAGCAGCGCCAGGCCGGTCAGGAACGTGACCTTGGCGCCGCTGGCGGCCAACAGCTGTTCGCGGGCGTTCTCGAAGGTGTGAGGCTTGCCCAGGATGCGCTCGCCGAGCACGGCGACCTGGTCTGAGCCGATGATCAGGTGCCCTGGATAGCTTTGGGCCAATGCCAGGGCTTTTTCCCGGGCCAGGCGTTTGACCAGTTCAAGGGCGGGTTCGCCGGGCCGATGGCTTTCGTCGATATCGGGTGAGCTGCAGACGAACGGCAGCCCCAGGCGGGCGAGCAATTCCCGGCGGTAGACCGAGCTTGAGGCAAGTAATAAAGGCAGCATGGGCATCTCCAGGAGTCGGGGACGAATTCTAGCGAGGCACGCAAGTGACGGACAGGGCTGAATTTCCTTTGACATGGCCGGGGGCATCCCTATAATGCTGCGCCTATGTTGAATGACCCGATTCCACCTCACGTTGACCCGCGCAAATTGGCTGACCGTGGCACCACCCTTCAAGGTGAACTGCTGCTGGCCGATTTGAAGAGACTCTGCGACCCGCTTTCCGACGATGTCGGTACGGTCCAGGCCAAATTCGTTTTTGAACGAGATGAACGTAAATCTGTGGTAATCCACAGCTTTATCGACACTGAAGTCAAAATGGTTTGCCAGCGTTGTCTTGAGCTGGTCACCCTGCCGATCCACAGCGAATGCAGTTACGCCGTGGTGAAGGAGGGTGCGAATACCCAGTCGTTGCCGAAAGGTTATGACGTGCTGGAACTGGGCGAAGATCCATTGGATCTGCAGTCACTGATCGAGGAGGAGCTTCTGCTCGCCTTGCCCATTGTGCCTGCTCATCATCCGGAAGAATGCCAGCAGCCGGCGGGAGCAGATGAGCCCGAACCGAGCGAGGACGAGGTAACGCGGTCCAACCCGTTCAGTGTATTGGCGCAGTTAAAGCGTGACCCAAACGTTTAGGAGTTAATCAATTATGGCTGTTCAGCAGAACAAAAAATCCCGCTCTGCCCGTGACATGCGCCGTTCGCACGACGCTCTCGAGGCTAGCACCCTGTCCGTAGAAAAAACCACTGGTGAAGTTCACCTGCGTCACCACGTATCGCCAGAAGGCGTATACCGTGGTCGTAAAGTGATCGACAAGGGCGCCGACGAGTAATCACTTGTCCGCTCAAGTCATCGCGATTGACGCAATGGGCGGGGACTTCGGTCCCCGCAGCATTGTTCAGGCCAGCCTTGCTTGTCTGAATGCTACGCCCTCGCTGCACCTGACCCTCGTCGGTCAATCCCCCCTCCTGGAAGACATGCTCAGCGGCCAATCGGCTGTGGATCGCGCGCGCCTGACGATTGTCCCGGCGTCCGAAGTCATCACCATGGACGAAAAGCCAGCCCAGGCCCTGCGCGGCAAGCCTGACGCCTCGATGCGGGTGGCCCTTGAGCTGCTGCGTGATGGCAAGGTCCAGGCCTGTGTCAGTGCTGGCAATACCGGTGCGCTGATGGCGCTGTCACGCTATGTACTCAAGACCTTGCCGGGTATCGACCGGCCCGCGATGGTGGCGGCGATCCCGACCCAGCGTGGGTTCTGTCAGTTGCTCGACCTGGGGGCGAACGTCGATTGCAGTGCCGAGCATCTGCTGCAGTTCGCGGTGATGGGCTCGGTCGCGGCTGAAACCCTGGGCATCGTGCGCCCTCGCGTGGCGTTGCTGAACATCGGCACCGAAGACATCAAGGGCAATCAGCAGGTCAAGCTGGCGGCCACGTTGTTGCAGGCTGCGCGGGGCATCAACTACATCGGTTTCGTCGAAGGCGATGGTCTGTACCGTGGCGAGGCCGATGTGGTGGTCTGTGACGGTTTCGTGGGCAATATCCTGCTCAAGTCCAGCGAGGGGCTGGCGACCATGATCGGCCAGCGCATCGAGACCTTGTTCAGGCAAAGCCTCGCTTCGCGGGTGGTCGGCGCCCTGGCGCTGCCGTTGATGCGTCGCTTGCAGGCGGACCTGGCGCCGGCGCGGCACAACGGTGCGAGTTTCCTCGGGTTGCAAGGTATCGTGATCAAGAGTCACGGGTCGGCGGGTGTGCAGGGTTTCCAAAGTGCGATCAACCGAGCGGTGATCGAGATCCAGGAGAACCTGCCGGAGCGCTTGCACGGTCGCCTCGAGGATTTGTTAACTTAGGCGTTTTCGTCCGACAATGCTTAAATGTGACCGGTCGGTTCAACCCGCCATCCAACTTTCAGTTTGCTAGCGCCCCCAGGGGCGTCAATTTTTGACGACAAGATCATTAGGGGCTTTGTTTTCATGTCTGCTTCCCTCGCATTCGTCTTTCCAGGGCAGGGCTCGCAGTCCCTCGGCATGCTGGCCGAGCTGGGCGCGCAATACCCGCTGGTCCTCGAAACATTCAAAGAAGCTTCCGATGCGCTCGGCTATGACTTGTGGGCACTGACCCAGCAAGGGCCGGAAGAGCGGCTCAATCAAACCGATAAGACCCAACCGGCCATCCTCACCGCCTCGATCGCTTTGTGGCGCCTTTGGCTGGCTGAAGGCGGCGCGCGCCCGGCATTCGTCGCCGGTCATAGCCTTGGCGAATACAGTGCCCTCGTGGCCGCTGGCAGCCTGAGCCTGGGCGCCGCGGTGAAACTGGTGGAGCGTCGTGGCCAGTTGATGCAAGAAGCCGTTCCGGCCGGGCAGGGCGGCATGGCCGCGATCCTCGGCCTGGAAGACGCCGATGTACTGGCAGCCTGTGCCGAGGCGGCGCAAGGCGAAGTGGTCAGCGCGGTGAACTTCAACTCTCCGGGTCAGGTGGTCATCGCCGGCGCCAAGGCGGCTGTCGAGCGTGCCATCGAGGGCTGCAAGGCCCGTGGTGCCAAGCGCGCCATGCCACTGCCGGTCAGCGTGCCGTCGCACTGTGAACTGATGCGTCCGGCCGCCGAGCGCTTTGCCGAGTCCATCGCTGCCATCGATTGGCAGGCCCCGCAGATTCCCGTGGTGCAGAATGTCAGCGCCGACGTGGCGCCTGATCTCGAGACCTTGAAGCGTGATCTGCTGGAGCAACTCTACAAGCCGGTTCGCTGGGTCGAATCGGTGCAGACCCTGGCAGCCAAGGGCGCGACCGAACTGGTCGAATGCGGTCCTGGCAAAGTGCTGGCGGGCCTGAACAAACGCTGCGCCGAAGGCGTGTCGACTTCCAACCTCAATACCCCAGATGCCTTCGCTGCCGCCCGTGCAGCGCAGGCCTGAACAGGAGAAACTTGCATGAGTCTGCAAGGTAAAGTTGCACTGGTGACCGGTGCAAGCCGTGGCATCGGCCAGGCCATCGCCCTTGAGCTGGGTCGTCAAGGCGCCATCGTCATCGGCACCGCGACTTCCGCTTCGGGCGCAGAGCGTATCGCCGCGACCCTGAAGGAAAACGACATCCAGGGCACCGGCCTCGAGCTGAACGTCACCAGCGACGAATCCGTTGCGGCGGTGCTGGCAAGCATTCAGGAGCAGTTCGGCGCGCCGGCGATCCTGGTCAATAATGCCGGTATCACCCGCGATAACCTGATGATGCGCATGAAAGATGACGAATGGTTCGATGTGATCGATACCAACCTGAACAGCCTGTATCGGCTGTCCAAGGGGGTTCTGCGTGGCATGACCAAGGCGCGTTGGGGGCGAATTATCAGTATCGGCTCGGTTGTGGGTGCCATGGGCAACGCAGGCCAAGTAAACTATGCTGCGGCGAAGGCCGGTCTGGAAGGTTTCAGCCGTGCGCTGGCGCGTGAAGTGGGTTCGCGCTCGATTACGGTAAACTCGGTTGCACCGGGTTTCATCGACACCGACATGACCCGTGAACTGCCGGAAGCACAGCGCGAAGCGTTGCTGACACAGATTCCGCTGGGTCGTCTGGGGCAAGCTCAAGAAATCGCGTCCGTGGTCGCTTTTCTTGCGTCGGACGGTGCGGCATACGTGACCGGGGCTACAATCCCGGTGAACGGCGGGATGTACATGAGTTAAATGTGACGGATTGCTTCAAAAAAATGTCATACGAGCTGTCTAAAATCCGTTATAAAGCTGCAATCAATTTATAGACGGCGGGCCGCGGGGTTTGAGGAGTGAAGCTTTCGGTTGAAAAACCGAAAAGTTCTTCTATACACTTACCCACCGGCCAGCTGCCTGAATTTGTCCATTAGGAGTGAAAACAAGGTATGAGCACCATCGAAGAGCGCGTCAAGAAAATCGTTGCCGAGCAACTGGGCGTTAAAGAAGAAGAAGTTGTGAACACCGCTTCCTTCGTTGAAGACCTGGGTGCCGACTCCCTTGACACCGTTGAGCTGGTGATGGCTCTGGAAGAGGAATTCGAGACCGAGATTCCTGACGAAGAAGCTGAGAAGATCACTACTGTACAAGCTGCTATCGACTACGTTACCAGCCACCAGGCGTAATCGTATTCAGTCGTCGCTAGCTGTCATGGAAAAACCGCACTGCCGTCACGGCGTGCGGTTTTTTCTTTAGGCCTGATGCAAAGTCGTCATTAGAAAAAGGAGAGTGCTGTGTCGCGTAGACGCGTCGTAGTCACCGGTATGGGTATGTTGTCGCCACTGGGCACGGATGTGCCGAGCAGTTGGCAGGGCATTCTGGCTGGCCGCAGTGGCATTGGTCTGATCGAACACACCGACCTTTCTGCCTATTCCACCCGTTTTGGCGGCTCGGTAAAGGGCTTCAATGTCGAGGAATACCTGTCGGTCAAGGAAGCCCGCAAGCTCGACCTGTTCATTCAATACGGCCTGGCAGCCGGTTTCCAGGCGGTGCGTAACGCTGGCCTGGAAGTCACCGACGCCAACCGTGAACGCATCGGCGTGGCCATGGGTTCGGGTATTGGCGGTTTGACCAATATCGAAGAAACCAGCCGCACGCTGCACGATTCGGGGCCGCGACGGATTTCTCCGTTCTTCGTGCCGGGCTCGATCATCAACATGATTTCCGGTTTCCTGTCCATCCACCTGGGTGCCCAGGGACCCAACTACGCCATCGCCACGGCGTGCACCACCGGTACCCACTGCATCGGCATGGCCGCGCGCAACATCATGTACGACGAAGCGGACGTGATGATCGCCGGTGGCGCTGAAATGGCCGCTTGCGGTCTTGGCATGGGCGGTTTCGGCGCGTCCCGTGCGCTGTCGACCCGCAACGACGAGCCCGCCCGCGCGAGCCGGCCATGGGACAAGGGCCGCGATGGCTTCGTACTGTCCGACGGTGCCGGTGCGCTGGTGCTCGAGGAGCTGGAGCACGCCAAGGCGCGCGGCGCGACCATCTATGCCGAACTGATCGGCTTCGGCACCAGTGGCGACGCATACCACATGACTTCGCCACCGGCCGATGGCGCCGGTGCGGCTCGTTGCATCGCCAATGCCTTGCGTGACGCGAAAATCAACGGCGAACAGGTGCAGTACATCAACGCCCACGGTACTTCCACACCGGCCGGCGACCTGGCCGAAGCCCAGGCGATCAAGACCGTGTTCGGCGAGCACGCCTACAAGCTGGCGGTCAGCTCGACCAAGTCCATGACCGGTCACCTGCTGGGGGCGGCTGGGGCGGTGGAAGCGATCTTCAGCGTACTGGCGATCAACAGCCAGACGGCGCCGCCGACCATCAACCTCGATGAGCCGGACGACGGCTGCGACCTGGACTTCGTGCCGCACACTGCCCGCAGCATGGACATCGATGTGGTGCTGTCCAACTCCTTCGGCTTTGGCGGGACCAACGGTTCGCTGGTGTTCCGCCGGTTCGCCGGTTGATGGAAAGCTGGGTCGACGGTCAGCCAGCCGACGTCCTGTCGCTGAAAGATCGCGGCCTGGCTTACGGGGATGGGTTGTTCGAGACTATCGCCGTGCACGGTGGCAACCTGCTGTTGCTGGAGCGTCACCTGCAGCGCCTGGAAGCAGGTTGCCAGCGGTTGGCGCTCAACGTCGACATGATCGCGTTGAGCGCAGAGCTGGACGCCTACGCCCGCGACCTGGGCGACGGCGTGCTGAAGTTGATCGTGACCCGTGGCGACAGCCTGCGCGGTTATGCCGCTGATCCCTCGACGCCGGCCAGGCGCATCCTGCAAGGCAGTCCGCCGGCCGCCTATCCCGCCGTCCATGGCGACCACGGCATTCTGCTGTTTCCCTGCACCGTGCGTTTGTCCGAGCAGCCCTTGCTCGCGGGGCTCAAGCACCTCAATCGCCTGGAACAAGTGCTGGCTCGTGCCGAATGGCGCGATACGCAGTACGCTGAAGGCTTGATGCTGGACGTGTCCGGACGGGTGATCGAAGGTGTGTTCAGCAACCTGTTCCTGGTGCGCAATGGTGTCTTGTTCACGGCGGACCTGAGCCGTTGCGGTGTGGCCGGGGTGATGCGCGCCGAATTATTGTTTCAAGCCAAGTCCCAAGGCATCGCCACGCAAATCAGCGACATCAGCCTCGAACAGCTGCACCAGGCCGATGAAGTCTTCGTCTGCAATAGCGTTTATGGCGTGTGGCCGGTGCGCGGATGCGGTTCGGCGCGCTGGTCGGTTGGCCCGCTCACCCGTAAACTGCAGACCCTTGCCCGTGCGCTATTGGATGTTTGATTCGTGAGACGTAAATTCTTGCTGCTGCTGGAGACCGGACTGGTCCTGGCAGGGCTGTTGTTGGGTGCTTCGGCCTGGAAGATTCATTCGGCGCTGCAACAGCCGCTGAACATCACCCAGGAAGAATTGCTGGACGTGCCCAACGGGACCACCCCGACCGGAACCCTCAAGCGCCTCGAAGCCGATGGCTTGATCAAGGACGCTTTCTGGCTGCGGATCTATTGGCGCTTCAATCTTGCCGGCCAGCCATTGCACTCCGGCGAATACCGTATGGTGCCAGGCATGACCATGGAAGGCCTGATCGCCGTCTGGAAGCGCGGCGAAGTGGTGCAGTACAGCGTGACGCTGGTGGAGGGCTGGAATTTCCGCCAGGTGCGCGCCGCACTGGCCAAGGATGAAAAGCTCCAGCAGACCCTCACCGACCTGAGCGACAGCCAGGTCATGGATCGTCTCGGTCATTCGGGCGTATTTCCCGAGGGGCGGTTCTTCCCGGACACCTATCGCTTCGTGCGCGGTACCTCGGATGTCGACCTGCTGAAAAAGGCCTACGACCGCTTGGAAGACGTGCTCGCCAAAGAGTGGGCACAGCGTTCCGCCGATGTGCCTTACACCTTGCCGTACCAGGCGCTGATCATGGCATCCCTGGTGGAGAAGGAAACCGGCGTGCCCCAGGAACGCGGGCAGATTGCCGGCGTCTTCGTACGGCGCATGCGCCTGGGCATGCTGCTGCAGACCGATCCCACGGTGATCTATGGCTTGGGCGAGCGTTACACGGGCAAACTCACCCGCGCCCATCTGAAAGAAGAAAACCCCTATAACACCTACCTGATTCCGGGCTTGCCGCCGACGCCGATCGCGATGGTGGGACGTGAAGCGATTCACGCCGCGTTGAACCCGGCGCCGGGCAACAGCCTTTACTTTGTCGCCCGTGGCGATGGCAGCCACGTGTTTTCCGATGACCTGGAGTCCCACAACAACGCGGTGCGCGAGTTCCAGCTCAAGCGCCGTGCCGACTACCGCTCCAGCCCGGCCCCGGCAGCGCCGTACGAGCAAGCGCCGATCCCGGCGGCTTCGCCCGACACTGCCCCCGAAGCGGTGCCCCAGGTGCCGCCCCAGGTGCCGGCTCCCGAACCGGACGCCAGCGAGCCACCGAGCCCGCAATGACTTTGATTAAGGATCGCCCCGTGACTGGCTTGTTTATAACGCTGGAAGGCCCGGAAGGCGCCGGCAAGAGTACCAACCGCGAATACCTGGCCGAACGCCTGCGGGCCGCCGGCATCGAGGTGGTATTGACCCGTGAGCCGGGCGGTACGCCGCTGGCCGAGCGTATTCGCGAGGTACTGCTGGCCCCTCTTGAAGAGGTCATGAACCCTGACACTGAGCTGCTGCTGGTGTTCGCTGCCCGGGCACAGCATCTGGCCGAGGTGATTCGCCCGGCGCTGGCCCGTGGTGCCGTGGTGCTCTGCGATCGTTTTACCGATTCGACCTACGCCTACCAGGGCGGCGGCCGGGGCTTGTCCGTGGAGCGTATCGCCGCGCTGGAAACCTTCGTCCAGGGTGACCTGCGACCAGACCTTACCCTGGTGTTCGACCTGCCGGTGGAAATTGGCCTGGCCCGCGCCAGCGCCCGTGGCCGGCTGGATCGTTTCGAGCTTGAGGGGCAGGATTTCTTCAATGCCGTGCGCAATGCCTTCCTGGGGCGCGCCAAGGCCGATCCGGCGCGTTACCTGCTGATCGATGCCGCACAGCCGCTGACCCAGGTCCAGCAATCCCTGGACGGCTTGCTGCCGCGTTTGCTGGAGCGTGTCTGTGGCTGAAGCCTATCCCTGGCAAGACGGTCTCTGGCAGCAACTGGCCGGTCGTGCCCAGCATGCCCACGCCTATCTGCTGCACGGCCCGGTCGGCATTGGCAAGCGGGCACTGGCCGAACGCCTGATGGCCAGCCTGCTGTGCCTGCGTCCGGGGGCTTCGAACGCCTGTGGTGAATGCAAGTCCTGCCTGCTGCTCAAGGCCGGCAGCCATCCCGACAATTACGTGCTGGAACCGGAAGAGGCGGACAAGGCGATCAAGGTCGACCAGGTCCGGGACCTGGTCAGCTTCGTGGTTCAGACCTCGCAGATGGGCGGGCGCAAAGTGGTGCTGATCGAGCCGGTCGAGTCGATGAACATCAATGCCGCCAACGCCTTGCTCAAGAGCCTCGAAGAACCCTCCGGCGATACCGTGCTGCTACTGGTCAGCCACCAGCCGAGTCGCTTGTTGCCGACCATCAAGAGTCGCTGCGTGCAGCAGGCCTGTCCGTTGCCGAGCGAAGCGATGAGCTTGCAATGGTTGGCCCAGGCCCTGCCTGACAACACTGATGAAGAACGTATCGAGCTACTGACCCTCGCGGCCGGTTCGCCGCTGGCGGCTGTCAGCCTTCAGGCCCAAGGCGTGCGTGAACAGCGGGCCCTGGTGGTGGACGGGGTGAAGAAACTGCTCAAGCAGCAGCAATCCCCCACGCAACTGGCCGAGGGTTGGAACGCCATCCCGCTACTCCTGCTGTTTGACTGGTTCTGCGACTGGTCGAGCCTGATCCTGCGTTACCAGTTGACCGAAGACGAGGCGGGCCTGGGGCTGGCGGACATGCGCAAGGTGATCCAGTACCTGGCGCAAAAAAGCAGCCAGGATAAAATCTTGAACATCCAGGACTGGATTCTTGCCCAACGGCAGAAGGTGCTGAGCAAGGCGAACCTCAATCGGGTGCTGTTGCTCGAGGCGCTGTTGGTGCAGTGGGCAAGTTTGCCTGGTCGAAACTGACAGGCACGGCCTAGCTACTAAACTCAGCTCAACCGCAGCGGAGATCAGCATGAACGAACCTGTCAGTCCCGGTCCACGCAACGGCATCCTGTCCCTGACGATCAAGGACAAGTCGGTGCTTTACGCCGCCTACATGCCCTTCATCAAGAACGGCGGCCTGTTCATTCCGACCAACAAGCATTATCGCTTGGGCGATGAAGTGTTCATGCTCTTGAGCCTGATGGACGAAGCGGAGAAAATCCCGGTCGCCGGCAAGGTAATCTGGCTGACCCCCAAGGGCGCCCAGGGCAATCGGGCCGCCGGCGTAGGCGTGCAGTTCAACGACGGCGACAATTCTGCCCGCAATCAGATCGAAACCCACTTGGCCGGCTCCCTGAAGTCCGACCGTCCCACCCATACGATGTAGCCTGGCCTTTTATGCTTGTAGACTCCCATTGTCACCTCGACCGTCTCGACCTCGCTGCCCATGGCGGTTCCTTGGATGCTGCGCTGGACGCGGCCCGTGAACGGGGTGTGGGGCACTTCCTGTGCATCGGCGTCAGCGCCGACAATGCCGCCGACGTCAAGGCCTTGGCCGAGCGTTATGCCGATGTCGATTGTTCGGTCGGTATCCATCCCTTGGATGTCCAGCCCGACGCCGCGCCGGCGCTCGATTGGCTGTTGCGTGAGCTCGATCATCCACGGGTGGTCGCCATTGGCGAAACCGGCCTGGACTATCACTACGAGCCAGAAGCCGCCGACGTGCAGCAAGCCTCGTTCCGGCTGCACCTGGAGGCCGCCCGGCAGACCGGCAAGCCGGTGATCATCCACACCCGTGGCGCCCGGGCCGACACCCTGGCCCTGCTGCGTGACGCCGCGCTGCCCCAGGCCGGTGTGCTGCATTGCTTCACCGAAGACTGGGACATGGCCAAGGCCGCCCTGGACATGGGCTATTACATTTCCTTGTCCGGGATTGTCACGTTCCGCAATGCCGATGCCTTGCGCGACGTTGCGAGCAAAGTGCCGGCTGATCGACTGTTGGTGGAAACCGACTCGCCTTACCTGGCGCCGATTCCGTATCGCGGCAAGCCGAACCTTCCGCAATACGTACGGGAAGTGGCGGAGTTTCTGGCGATGTTGCGCGGTGAGTCCTACGAACGGTTTGCCGAGCAGACGACGGAAAACTTTAAGCAATTGTTTCCGCTGGCTCATGTCCGTTCGGTGGATGCCTGAATTTCATGCAAAAAAAACCCGGGTTCTGGGGGGTGAATCCGGGTTAAGACCATTAGGAGTAAAACAAAGGCACGCGGTCCGTTGGTACCTTTATCAGCGCGTCACTTGGGGGAGATGTCGCGCCGACAGTTCAAGTATTGATCAGTATGCCAACGCGTCCAGTCTGGCCGGGGCGGTTTTTAAACAAATTTGGAATACGCTCGCTTCGGATAAGTTCTCACTGCCGCCAAAGCTCGCCGGCACGGCGCATGGCTGCGGGAAGTGACGAGCCGGGTGTGTACGGTTTTGTGAAGAACAGTGGCCGAGAACGGATGATCCGTGCATTTTTGCGTAAGTTAGGCATAATACCCGGCTTCGAATTTTGACCCTTCAGACCTTTTTCTTATGCACAAAGAACCCCGTAAGGTCCGTGAGTTTCGCCGCCGCGAGCAGGAAATTCTCGACACCGCGCTCAAGTTGTTCCTCGACCAGGGTGAAGACAGTGTCACCGTCGAGATGATTGCGGATGCCGTGGGTATCGGCAAAGGCACGATTTATAAACATTTCAAATCCAAGGCGGAGATCTACCTGCGCCTGATGCTCGACTACGAGCGCGATTTGAACGAGCTGTTGCATTCGGCCGATGTGGACAAGGACAAGGAAGCCCTGTCCCGGGCCTACTTCGAGTTCCGCATGCGCGACCCGCAGCGCTACCGCTTGTTCGACCGTTTGGAAGAGAAGGTGGTCAAGGGCAACCAGGTGCCGGAGATGGTCGAGGAGCTGCACAAGATCCGCGCCTCGAACTTCGAACGCCTGACCCTGCTGATCAAGGGCCGGATCAGCGAGGGCAAACTCGAGGACGTGCCGCCTTATTTCCACTATTGCGCTGCCTGGGCGTTGGTGCATGGCGCGGTGGCGCTGTATCACTCGCCGTTCTGGAGCAACGTGCTGGAAGACCAGGAAGGTTTCTTCCAGTTCCTGATGGACATCGGCGTGCGCATGGGCAACAAGCGCAAGCGCGATACCGACGTCCCGAGCAACTGACTGGCCGCAAGGCAACAAGACATTCAGCTGCCTTATTGCGCCATGTCCGCTTACATGGCGCAGTGCCCCAGTAATATACTCAGGCTTGGGTCTTGCGAAATCTTGATTTCCAGGTCAATTATCGCGAGTCCGATTTTTCTTGTGCCGGAGTGATCCATGATCGTTGACCGTCAAGGCAGGCGTTTCCGTAATTTGCGGATCAGCCTGACCTCAGCCTGCAATTACGCCTGTACTTATTGCGTGCCTGATGGCAAGCGGTTGGTGGCTGCGCAGGATGAATTGTCGGCCGATGCCATGGCACGCGGTGTGGCCTATTTGATCGAGGCCGCCGGTATCGAACGGCTGCGCATCACGGGGGGCGAGCCGCTGGTCAGCCCCAAGCTCGAACGTTTCATGACGGCTGTAGGGCAGATGGGGCTGGAAGACATCAGCCTGACCACCAATGGCCAGTTGCTGGCGAAAAAGCTGCCTTTGCTGGTGGACGCCGGTATTCGTCGCATCAACGTTTCCCTCGACACCCTGGACCCCGTTGCGTTTCGCAGCATCGCCCGTGGCGGGGACCTGGCGACCGTGCTCGACGGCATGGAACAGGCTCGGGCCGCCGGGTTGAAGATCAAGGTCAACATGGTGCCGTTGCGCGGACAGAACCTGGACCAGGTGATGCCGTTGCTCGAGTACTGCCTGGAACGTGGTTATGAGTTGCGTTTCATCGAATTGATGCGCATGGGCCACCTGGCGAGCGACTCCAACGCCTTCCTGCAGCAGTTCGTCAGCCTCCAGCAACTGCTCAGCCTGATCGGCGATCAGTACGAATACCTGCAAGCCGACGCGCCGGTGGATGCCACGGCGGTGCGCTATGAAATCCCGGGGTTGGGGTATTTCGGCGTGATCGCCAATGAAAGCGTACCTTTCTGCCGGACCTGCTCGCGCCTGCGGCTGTCCTCTACGGGGTGGTTGCATGGCTGCCTGTCCTCCAGTAACCGTCACTTTGTCGGCGATCTCCTGGACAAGCCGCGTCACCAGGCGTTGCCCGCTCTTCAGCGATTGCTGGTCAAAGCCTTGGGAGACAAGCAGGAAGTGGCGTTCTCCGGTGGTGCGACCATCATGAAGATCATCGGCGGCTGAATAAGGCTTTTGTGGCGAGGGGATTTATCCCCGCTGGGTGCGAAGCGCCCCAAAGGATAGAAATATTCGACCTGATGCTCCGAGGCGATAGTTCTTGGGGGTTGCTGCGCAACCCAGCGGGGATAAATCCCCTCGCCACAGGAACGAATCGTCCCCCCCATCAAGCTGGCGCAAAAGCTGCATCCCACGACCATTCGCCGGTTTTCCGACACCGGTTTCTGGAGGGTAGGATGCGTAGCCTGGTTTTGCTGCTGGCCGTTTTGGTGCTTGGCGGTTGCATGAATGTCAGCGACATGGGAGAGGGCGTTCGTTATCACATGAGCGACGCCGGCCTGCTGGACCATAGCGACAGCCGTCGTGTGAACAACCTGCGTATTCAGCCTGACTCGTTCATCTACATCGCCCAGGGCGCCTTCGCTCCGCCGGGCAGTGCCTATCCGCGTCCCAACGTGGTGGCCGAAGAAGCCTTCAATGGTTTCATCGAATATTTCCCCATGGTCCGTCGCGCCCGTGTTCCCGAAGGCCTCGACCAGGCCATGGGTGAAGCCCGTGCCGCAGGTGCCCATTACCTGTTGTACACCCGCTTCGCCAAGGCCGATAACCGCATCGGCAACTCCGACGAATGGCTGGATGAAGAAGCCGTGGATCGCCTCGGTGTCGATACCAGCGTGATTCAAATCATGTTGATCGAGACCAGTACCCAGTATTTGATTGATACTGCGCGGATCAAGAGTCGTGGCGGTTTACTGACGTTGCACGACAAACAGCCCCAGGACCTCATCGCCACGCCGTTGCGTGAGTATGCCCGCAGCCTGCTGGGGATGAGCGACGAGTAATCACAAGGAGTCACCATGAGCGGACCGCAAAAAGCCAATGACTTGCTGGGGCAGATCCCCAAGACCAAAGGCCTGCCGCCGGTCCACTTGTGGAACCCGGATTTTTGCGGCGACATCGACATGCGCATCGCCCGGGACGGTACCTGGTACTACTTGGGCACGCCCATCGGGCGAAAGCCGATGGTCAAGCTGTTCTCCACCATCATCCGCCGCGACGGCGATGATTACTTCCTGATTACCCCTGTGGAAAAAGTCGGCATCAAGGTCGATGACGCGCCGTTCGTGGCCGTGACCCTTGAGGTTGAAGGGCAGGGCGAAGGGCAGTTGTTGCGCTTCACCACCAATGTCGAGGAAACCACTGAGGCTGGCGCCGAGCACCCGTTGCGGGTGGTGATCGAACCCCAGACCCAGGAACCGGCGCCCTACGTGCATGTGCGCAGCAATCTCGAAGCGCTGGTCCATCGCAATGTGTTCTACCAACTGGTGGAGCTGGCGGTCAGTCGCGAGATCGATGGGCAGCGGTGGTTGGGCGTGTGGAGTGGTGGCGTGTTCTTCCCGATCGGCCTGGAACCCTGAGCCCTTGTGGGAGCGATGGTTGATCCAATATCTGTGTTGACTGGACGTCCGCTATCGCGAGCAAGCTCGCTCCCACAGTGAATTTGGGGGGGCTGCAATATTTGTGTGCGCCACCAGACCCTGTGGGAGCGAGCTTGCTCGCGAAGGCGTCGGCACATCCAGCATCTTCTTGACTGACCCACCGCTTTCGCGAGCAAGCCCGCTCCCACAGGGGCCAAGTGAAATTCGAATTGACACCCAATCATATGATGATTAGCGTGGGCCTCCAATAAGAGTGGCCCGCGGGGTTTTCATGTCCAGCAGTTTTCATGCATCGACCGTTGATTGGCTGGGGGGCTGGATAGCCGCCGGCCAGGTCAAGCCTGGGCAAACCATCAAAGTCGAAGCGGACTTGGGCGAGCAACTGGGCGTCAGTCGCACGGTGATTCGCGAGGCGATCAAGACCCTGGTGGCCAAGGGGATGCTGGAAGTCGGGCCGAAAGTCGGTACCCGGGTGTTGCCGGTGCGCCGCTGGAACCTGTTCGACCCCCAAGTGGTGGGCTGGCTGTCACGCAGCGGCCTGCCGGAAAACTTCGTCGATGACTTGCTGGACCTGCGCCGTACCATCGAGCCGATGGCGGTGCGCTGGGCCTGCGAGCGGGCCACGGCCGATCAGGTGCAGGCGATCCGCCTGGCCTACCATGCGCTGGAACGGGCGGTGGACAGCGGCGCCGATTACAACCGCGCGGACCAGTTTTTCCACGAGTGCATTCTGGCCGCCAGCCATAATCAATTCATCGAACAAATGGTCCCGGCCCTGGGGGCGCTGCTGGCGGTGTCATTCGAGGTGTCGGCGGCCGACCCGGATGAGCTGCGCCGTACCTTGCCCATCCACAAGGACATCGCCGACGCCATCGCCGCCCGTGACGCGGCGCGAGGCGTCTGGGCCTGCATGACCCTGATCGATAACGCCGACCTGGCGATCAAACGCTTTTACCCCAATGTCATGGCGGGTCGAACAGACGCCGCCGGGCAAGTCGGGAACCGGAGGTTTCAATGAAGTGGACGGCTGTGACGGAACACCGGGCGAAATTGGGCGAAGGGCCGTTCTGGGATGCGCCGACCCAAGCGTTGTATTGGGTCGATATCGCCGGCAAGCAGGCCCTGCGGCTGATCGGCGCCAATGTGGAGATCTGGCAGATGCCCGAGCATGTCTCCGCCTTTATCCCGACCCAAAGTGGCGACGCGCTGGTGACCCTGAGCAGTGGCGTCTATCGCCTCGATCTTGATTCGCCGGGCCTGGAACCGCGCCTGACATTGCTGTGCATGGCCGACCCCCAGCCAGGCAATCGTGCCAACGAGGCCCGTTGCGACCCCCTGGGTCAACTCTGGCTTGGCACGATGCAGAACAACATCGGTGCCGAAGGCGAGGACTTGCCGATCGAACATCGGTCCGGCGGCCTGTTTCGCGTCGGGAGTGATGGCCGGGTCTTGCCCTTGCTGCGCGGGCTGGGCATCCCGAACACCTTGCTCTGGAGCCCCGATGGCACCACGGTGTATTTCGGCGACAGCCTGGATGGCACGGTGTATCGGCACTTTATTTACCCGGAAGGTAACCTGGCGCCTGCCGAGGTCTGGTTCGGCCCGCACCCCCGTGGCGGTCCGGATGGTTCGGCGATGGATACCCAAGGGCATATCTGGAACGCCCGCTGGGACGGCAGTTGCCTGTTGCGGCTGACCCCGGACGGGCAGGTTGATCGGGTGATCGAATTGCCCGTCAGCCGCCCGACCAGTTGTGTATTCGGCGGCGAGGACCTCAAGACGTTGTACATCACCAGCGCGGCGAGCCCATTGGCTCATCCGCTGGACGGTGCCGTGCTGTCGATGCGTGTCGACGTGCCTGGCGTGGCCTGTACAAGGTTTGCTGGCTGAATCCCAAAATATGGGATGTAAATATATATATTGAGATTATTTGGCGGTCGGGTTTATAGTCGGCTCCATCGGCAATACGCACTCACATTAAAAAAACAAAACAGGTGAAGTGATGCAACGATCTTTCCCCGTACGCCCCGACGGCGTACGTCGGCCACTGTTCTTCCAAGCGCCTTCGTGCCGGTCATCCGTGGATGCCCGGTTTTCGTCGTGCCTGGGCACAGGAGCCTTGAACCATGGCTGAGCCCTTGGTCTTGCCACCCGTGCCGGAGCCACCCAAGGGCGAACGCCTGAAGGACAAGGTGGTGCTGTTGACCGGCGCCGCCCAAGGTATTGGCGAAGCCATCGTCGCGGCATTCGCTTCGCAACAGGCTCGGCTGGTGATCAGTGATATCCAGGCGCAGAAGGTCGAGGCGGTGGCCGCCCATTGGCGTGAACGCGGCGCCGATGTGCAAGCAGTACAGGCCGATGTGTCGAAGCAGCAGGACTTGCAGGCCATGGCCCGTCGTGCCGTCGAGTTGCACGGCCGCATCGATGTGTTGGTCAACTGCGCCGGCGTCAATGTCTTCCGTGACCCATTGGAAATGACCGAAGAGGACTGGCGCCGCTGCTTCGCCATCGACCTGGATGGCGCCTGGTACGGTTGCAAGGCGGTGCTGCCACAGATGATCGAGCAGGGCGTGGGCAGTATCATCAACATTGCCTCTGTCCATTCGTCCCACATCATTCCCGGCTGTTTCCCTTACCCGGTGGCCAAGCACGGCCTGCTCGGCCTGACCCGCGCCCTGGGCATCGAATACGCGCCCAAAGGGGTACGCGTCAACGCCATCGCCCCGGGTTACATCGAAACCCAACTGAACGTCGACTACTGGAACGGTTTTGCCGATCCCCATGCCGAACGCCAGCGTGCGCTGGATCTGCACCCGCCACGCCGTGTCGGGCAACCGATCGAAGTGGCAATGACGGCCGTGTTCCTGGCCAGTGACGAAGCACCGTTTATCAATGCCTCATGCATCACCATCGATGGAGGACGTTCGGTCATGTACCACGACTGAATATTCCTGGATTGCGGTGTGAAACTTCGCCTGCAATCCAATCATCATACGATATGACTATTTAGGCCTATGCTGTGTAGCAACTTGATGTAACCGCCCAGCCTGCGCACTTCCACCGTCGGTGGAGCAGACCCTGGACGTTTGGCTTTCAATAAAAAAAACAAGGAGTCAACTATGAATCATCGTCGTGGGATCCGTTCCCTGTGTCGCGCCGCCCTGGCGGTCACCGCGGTCAGCCTCAGCAGCAGCTTGCTGGCGGCCGATCCCGTAAAAATCGGTTTCCTGGTCAAGCAGGCCGAGGAACCTTGGTTCCAGACCGAATGGGCGTTCGCCGAGAAGGCGAGCAAGGACAAAGGCTTCGAGTTGATCAAGATCGCCGTGCCTGACGGCGAGAAGACCCTCTCGGCCATCGACAGCCTGGCCGCCAACGGTGCCAAGGGCTTTGTGATCTGCCCGCCGGACGTGTCCCTCGGCCCGGCCATCATGGCCAAGGCCAAGCTCAACGATCTCAAGGTGATTGCCGTGGACGACCGGTTCGTCGATGCCAACGGCAAATTCATGGAGGACGTGCCGTACCTGGGCATGGCCGCGTTCGAGGTGGGCCAGAAGCAGGGCGCCGCCATGGCCGCTGAAGCGAAAAAGCGCAACTGGGAGTGGAAAGATACCTACGCGGTGATCAACACCTTCAACGAGCTGGACACCGGCAAGAAGCGCACCGACGGTTCGGTCGATGCCCTGAAGAAGGCCGGGATGCCGGCAGACCACATCCTTTATTCGGCGCTCAAGACCCTCGACGTACCCGGTAGCATGGACTCCACCAACTCGGCGTTGGTGAAGCTGCCAAGCGCCGCGAAAAACCTGATCATCGGCGGCATGAACGACAACACCGTGCTGGGCGGCGTGCGCGCCACCGAAGCGGCCGGGTTCAAGGCGGCCAATGTGATCGGCATCGGTATCAACGGCACCGACGCCATCGGTGAATTGAAGAAGCCCGACAGCGGCTTCTTCGGCTCGATGCTGCCAAGCCCGCACATCGAAGGCTACAAGACCGCCGAAATGATGTACGAGTGGATCACCACCGGCAAGGAACCGCCGAAGTACACCGCTATGGACGAGGTGACGCTGATCACCCGGGAGAACTTCAAGCAAGAGCTGGAAAAAATCGGCCTGTGGAACTGACGGTCGGTTGATTCAAAAGCGGCCCTGGCCACATGAGTGGCGGGGTCGCTTGATCTCTGTAAGTTCGAGGTGGTTATGCAAGCGCAAACAGCGACACGGCAACACAACATCGGCGGCAGCTTGCGGTTCAACGGGATCGGCAAATCCTTTCCCGGCGTGCAGGCGCTGGCCAATATCAGTTTCGTCGCGCATCCGGGGCAGGTGCATGCCTTGATGGGCGAGAACGGCGCGGGCAAGTCCACGTTGCTGAAGATCCTCGGTGGTGCCTACATCCCGAGCAGCGGCGACCTGCAGATCGGCGAACAGACGATAGCCTTCAAAGGCACCGCCGACAGCATCGCCAGCGGAGTGGCGGTGATTCACCAGGAGCTGCACCTGGTGCCGGAAATGACCGTCGCTGAAAACCTGTTTCTCGGTCATTTGCCGGCGCGTTTCGGCCTGGTCAACCGTGGCGTGCTGCGCCAGCAGGCGCTGACGCTGCTCAAAGGCCTGGCCGACGAAATCGACCCACAGGAAAAAGTCGGTCGCCTGTCCCTCGGCCAGCGCCAATTGGTGGAAATCGCCAAGGCCTTGTCCCGTGGCGCCCACGTCATTGCCTTCGACGAACCCACCAGTAGCCTGTCGGCTCGGGAAATCGACCGTTTGATGGCGATCATCGCTCGCTTGCGCGACGAGGGCAAAGTGGTGCTGTACGTCAGCCACCGCATGGAAGAAGTGTTCCGTATCTGTAACGCGGTGACAGTATTCAAGGACGGTCGTTATGTCCGGACCTTCGAAAACATGAATGAGCTGACCCACGATCAGTTGGTCACGTGCATGGTCGGTCGCGATATCCAGGACATCTATGATTACCGCCCTCGGGCGCGCGGCGATGTGGCGCTGCAGGTGAAGGGCCTGCTGGGGCCGGGCTTGCGCGAGCCGGTGAGTTTCCAGGTGCACAAGGGTGAAATCCTTGGATTGTTCGGGCTGGTCGGTGCCGGTCGTACCGAGCTGTTTCGCATGCTCAGTGGCCTGGAGCGCCAGAGCGAGGGAAGTCTCGTGCTGCACGGCAAGGAATTGAAGCTGCGTTCGCCCCGGGATGCCATCGCCGCTGGCGTGCTGCTGTGCCCGGAGGATCGCAAGAAGGAAGGCATCATCCCGCTGGGCAGCGTGGGTGAGAACATCAACATCAGTGCCCGTCCGGCTCATTCCGCGCTCGGCTGCCTGCTGCGCGGCGACTGGGAGCGGGGCAATGCCGACAAGCAGATCAAGTCGCTGAAGGTGAAGACCCCGGCGGCCAGCCAGAAAATCATGTACCTGTCCGGCGGCAATCAGCAGAAGGCGATTCTCGGTCGCTGGCTGTCGATGCCGATGAAAGTCCTGCTGCTGGACGAACCGACCCGTGGCATCGATATCGGCGCCAAGGCGGAGATCTACCAGATTATCCACAACCTGGCGGCCGATGGCATCGCGGTGATTGTGGTGTCCAGCGACCTGATGGAAGTGATGGGCATTTCCGACCGAATCCTGGTGCTTTGCGAAGGGGCCATGCGCGGCGAGCTGTCGCGTGACCAGGCCAACGAATCCAACTTGCTGCAACTGGCGCTGCCGCGCCAACGCGTTGCCGACGCGGCGAACTGAGAGGTAAATCATGACCATTCAAAACAATGCACTGCCAACGGCACGCAAACCCCTGGACTTGCGCCGTTTCCTGGATGACTGGGTCATGCTGCTGGCGGCCATCGGTATCTTCGTGCTCTGCACCTTGATGATCGACAACTTCCTGTCGCCGTTGAACATGCGCGGCCTGGGCCTGGCGATTTCCACCACCGGCATCGCCGCGTGCACCATGTTGTATTGCCTGGCGTCCGGGCACTTCGACTTGTCGGTCGGTTCGGTGATTGCCTGTGCCGGCGTGGTCGCGGCGGTGGTGATGCGCGACACCAACAGCGTGTTCCTCGGCGTCAGCGCGGCGCTGGCGATGGGGCTGATCGTCGGCCTGATCAACGGCATCGTCATCGCCAAGCTACGGGTCAACGCCTTGATCACCACCCTGGCGACGATGCAGATCGTCCGTGGCCTGGCCTACATCTTTGCCAACGGCAAGGCGGTGGGTGTCTCGCAGGAATCGTTCTTCGTGTTCGGCAACGGCCAATTGTTCGGCGTGCCGGTGCCGATCCTGATCACCATCGTCTGCTTCCTGTTTTTCGGCTGGCTGCTGAACTACACCACCTACGGGCGCAACACCATGGCCATCGGTGGCAACCAGGAAGCGGCGTTGTTGGCAGGGGTGAACGTTGATCGCACCAAGATCATCATCTTCGCCGTACATGGCTTGATCGGCGCCTTGGCCGGGGTCATCCTGGCGTCGCGCATGACCTCGGGCCAGCCGATGATCGGCCAGGGCTTCGAATTGACCGTGATCTCGGCGTGCGTGCTGGGTGGGGTGTCGTTGAGCGGTGGCATCGGCATGATTCGCCATGTCATTGCGGGCGTGCTGATTCTGGCGATCATCGAAAACGCGATGAACCTGAAGAACATCGACACCTTCTATCAATACGTCATCCGCGGCTCGATCCTGTTGCTGGCGGTGGTGATCGACCGGTTGAAGCAGCGCTGAAGCTTGCGTCGGCCGGGCTGCGCACGGGCAAGCCCGTTTTTTTGACCTGATGCAGACCCAACAATGTGGGAGCGGGCTTGCCCGCGAAGGCGGTGGTGCATTCGGCATTGATGCAAGCTGACCCAGCGCGTTCGCGAGCAAGCTCGCTCCCACAGGTTTTTGTGTCCGGCACAACATCGCGGCACAGCGCCGAACCTATGTGGGAGCGGGCTTGCCCGCGAAGGCGGTGGCACATTCGGCATTGATGCAAGCTGACCCACCGCGTTCGCGAGCAAGCCCGCTCCCACAGGTTTTTGTGTTCGGCACAACACCGCAACACAGCGCCGAACCTATGTGGGAGCGGGCTTGCCCGCGAAGGCGGTGGTGCATTCGGCATTGAAGCAAGCTGACCCAGCGCGTTCGCGAGCAAGCCCGCTCCCACAGGTTTTTGTGTCCGGCACAACATCGCGACACACCGCCGATCCTATGTGGGAGCGAGCTTGCTCGCGATGGCGTCCTCCCTGACGCCAACGATCATCCCGCTTTACGCAACGCTTCGACCAACTCCTGCTTGCGCATCTTCGACCGTCCGGGAATGTTTTTCGCCCGGGCCTCCTTCATCAGGCTGTCCACCGTCTGGGTCCCATGGGAGGCCTTGCTGCTACGCGGGTGGCCTTCGCGGGTCTTGGCGGCGCGTCGGGCCGATTCCTTGCGGTCGGTTTTCTTTTCCACAGCCGGTTTAGTCTTCCCCGAACCACCGGAACGTTCGCCGCCACCGGACTGCTTGTTCACCGTCGCCCAGGCCCGTGCCTCGGCTTCGTTCTCCGACACGCCTTTTTTCTCGTAACTCTTTTCAATGTGCTCGGCTTTGCGTTTTTGCTCGGCGGTGTATTTGTCTTTGCTTCCACGAGGCATGGGATTTTTCCTCCTCAAGTGTCTGAGCAGAGGCTGGTTACTGGCTGGCAGCGCCACCTTCGGAGCCTGAGCCACCGGTCGTGGTTTTCGAACCCACGCCGGTCTCGGCGTTGTCTGGAGCGGTGGAGTCAGGTGTATTCATGCCGCCCTGGCGCCCCATGTCATTACCCTGCACGCGGGGATCGGTGCCGGTGGCAGGTGGCTGGCCATTGTTCAGGGCGCCGCCGGTGCCGTCGGTATTCAACTTGGGCAGGCCTTGCGTGGCTGGAGAATTGGGCGCCTGTACCGGGTCGGTGGGGCCGGTGCCGGAAGTGGACGCCGCGAAAGCCACCGAAGACAGCAGCGTGGCGAGTGTGAATGCAGTCAGCCTTGAAGTGATCATGGTGTCGCCTCCATTTTTCAGAATGCTTGCCTGATCTTGGGCCGTGGTGGTTTGGAGTTGGTGCCTTGGGCGCGACGAATGGCACTTTTGAAAGAAGCTCGCGTCCGCAATCAAATAGTTGGATCGATATGTGACGAGCGCCGCGCAGCGGCTTAGTATGGCGCTTTCAATTGGCTACAAGGCCTGTTCATGTCGATCGAGATCCGTCCTGCGCAACCCAGCGATGCGCCTCAAATCCTTGCCTTCATCACCGAGTTGGCCGATTACGAAAAGGCCCGCCACGAAGTCATCGCCAGTGTGGCCGACATCGAGCGCAGCCTGTTCAGCGAAGGCGCGACCGCCCACGGGCTGATCTGCCTGCGTGATGGCGTGCCGATTGGTTTCGCGGTGTTTTTCTTCAGTTATTCCACTTGGCTGGGCAGTAACTGCTTGTACCTCGAAGACCTGTACATCACGCCTGAGCAGCGCGGTGGCGGGGCGGGCAAGACGCTGTTGCGCCACCTGGCGAAGATCGCCTGCGACAACGATTGCGGTCGCTTCGAATGGAGCGTGCTGGACTGGAACACGCCGGCCATCGAGTTCTACAAATCCCTCGGCGCGCAACCCCAGGAAGAATGGGTGCGCTACCGAATGGACGGCAAGGTGCTACGGGATTTCGCTAACGGCCACTGAGCACTTCATGAGTGTGCGGCAGACGCGTACTCGGCAAACCCCGATCGTTGCTCTAGGCGTTTGCAGTAGGCCGCCACGGCCGGATATTCGGGACGCTCCATGGGCGCCTGGCGCCAACGGTGTACGGACAGGCCGATGAGCACGTCCGCCAGGGAAAACGCCGTACCGGCCACGTAGGCGCCGGTGCGGTTCAACTGCTGCTCCAGCAACCCCATCTTCTCGTTCCAGCCCTTGATGCCGGCGGCGATGCGCTGCGGGTCCTGGAAGTCCGGATTCTTGCGCACCAGGGCGTGGAAGGCGTAGCCCCAGGACGGGTTGAGCTCTGTGGCTTGCCAGTCCATCCACTGTTCGATTCGCGCCCGGGCGGCAGGCTCGACAGGTAGCAGGTCGCTGGGCCCATGTTTGCCCACCAGGTAGCGGCAAATGGTATTGGATTCCCAGAACACGCCGTTCTCATCAATGATCACCGGCACCTGGGCATTGGGATTCAAGGCCAGGAACGCCGGGTCCTGGGTCGAGGCAAAACCGATGCCCCAATCTTCGCGCTCGTAGGCGATGTCCAGTTCCTGGCAGGTCCACAGCACTTTTCTGACGTTGATCGAAGACGTTCGGCCGAGGATTTTCAGCGGTTGTCCCATCACTTTTTCCCTAGTTGTTTGGCGTCCGGTCAGAAAACGTAGCAGGGTCTTGGGCGGATGGCGATTAGCTTTATAGGTGATGCATTTTCGTCCCAATATATGGGAGTGATATTTATATATTGAGATTTAATTGCCCCCAGGTTTATAGTCCGTCTCACTCACTGCCAAAAAACAAAACAGGTGAAGCGGATGCAGGCGCAATTGATCGCGCTCGATTGGGGGACCACCTCATTACGGGCTTACAAACTCGCAGCCGGTGGCGAGGTGCTCGAGCAGCGTTCGCTGTCGTCGGGGATCATGCAGTTGCCAGCCGGGCCGCGAGACGTGGCTGGCCGGGCGTGCATCGACGGTTTTGAATTGGCCTTCGACGAGGCCTGCGGGGACTGGCTCGATGCCCAACCGGGCTTGCCTGTCATTGCTTGCGGCATGGTCGGCAGCGCTCAGGGCTGGCGTGAAGCGCCGTACTGCGACACCCCCGCCAACGTCGCCAATCTCGGACATTCCCTACAAACCGTTCGCAGCCTTCGCGGTGTCGATGTGCACATCGTGCCAGGCGTGATTCAGCGTTCGCGCTTGCCCAATGTCATGCGCGGCGAAGAAACCCAAGTGCTCGGTGCCTTGCACAGCCTGCCGGACGAAGCGGTGCTGATCGGCCTGCCCGGTAGCCACTCGAAATGGGTGGAAGTGACCGATGGCTGCATCGTGCATTTCGATACCTTCATGACCGGCGAGATCTTTGCCGTGCTCAGTGACCACAGCATTCTCGGCCGCACCCAGCGACGGAGTGCGACCTTCGATGGCGCGGCCTTTGATCGCGGCGTGCAAGTGGCGTTGTCGGTGGACGGCCAGATCGGCCCGTTGTCCACCGTGTTCAGCGCCCGCAGCCTGGGCTTGACCGGCGAGTTGGGCGCCAGCGCCCAAGCGGACTACCTCTCGGGCCTGTTGATCGGCCATGAGCTGACGGCGCTGGCCCAAGTACAACGCCGACGCCGCGACAGCCTGCACCTGCCAACGGTGGTGCTGATTGGCAATTCCCAACTCTGTGTCCGTTATCAACGGGCCCTCGACGCCTGCGGCTTCGCCCGGGTGGTCCTGGCCGAACAGGCCACCGAACGCGGTTTGTGGCAACTGGCAGTGGCGGCCGGGTTGCTCGACTCCACCGCCCCCTGAACCTGACTGGAGGTCTGACATGCTCACACAAGCACTGGCGCACAACGGGCTGATCGCGATCCTGCGTGGCCTGCGTCCCGAAGAGGCGGCGGCCATTGGCGAGGTCCTGTACAGCGCCGGATTTCGTGTCATCGAAGTACCGCTCAATTCCCCTGAGCCGTACGAAAGTATTCGCATCCTGCGCAGTACTTTGCCCGCCGATTGCCTGATCGGTGCCGGCACCGTGCTGACGCCGGAACAGGTGGGACAGGTGAAAGCCGCCGGTGGCCAGGTGATCGTCATGCCCCACAGCGATCCGAATGTGCTGCGTGCGGCGAAAGCGGCGGGCTTGTACCTGTCGCCAGGCGTCGCCACGCCCACCGAAGCCTTTGCCGCACTGGCCGAAGGCGCCCATGTGCTGAAGATGTTTCCCGCCGAGCAAATGGGTCCGGCGGTGGTCAAGGCCTGGCTCGCGGTGCTGCCGGCCGGGACCGTGCTGGTGCCGGTGGGCGGGATTACACCAGACAACATGGCGGTGTTCGTCGAAGCCGGCGTCAAGGGTTTCGGCCTCGGTTCCGGATTGTTCAAGCCGGGCCTGACAGCGGATGAAGTGGCGGTGCGCGCCAAGGCCTACGTGGCCGCATGGAGCGCCTTGAACTGAAGACTTTTCCAGCGCCCTGTGCGCTGCATCTGACAAGAGAGACAACAAGATGAAAATCACCAAGCTGACCACGTTTATCGTTCCGCCGCGCTGGTGCTTCCTCAAGGTCGAGACCGACGAGGGCGTGACCGGTTGGGGCGAGCCCGTGGTCGAAGGCCGTGCTCACACGGTGGCGGCTGCCGTCGAGGAGTTGTCCGACTACCTGATCGGCAAAGACCCCCGCAACATCGAAGACATCTGGACCGTGCTCTATCGCGGCGGCTTCTACCGCGGCGGGGCCATTCACATGAGCGCCCTGGCCGGCATCGACCAGGCGCTGTGGGACATCAAGGGCAAGGCCCTGGGCGTGTCGGTCAGCGACCTGCTGGGCGGCCAGGTGCGGGACAAGATCCGTGTGTATTCGTGGATCGGCGGCGACCGGCCGGCGGACACCGCTCGCGCGGCGAAAGAGGCGGTGGCGCGGGGCTTCACCGCAGTGAAGATGAACGGCACCGAAGAGCTGCAGTTCCTCGACACCTTCGAGAAAGTCGACCTGGCCCTGGCCAATGTGGCGGCAGTGCGCGATGCGGTCGGGCCGAACGTCGGTATTGGCGTGGACTTCCATGGCCGGGTGCACAAGCCGATGGCCAAGGTGCTGATGAAGGAACTCGACCCCTATAAGTTGATGTTCATCGAAGAGCCGGTGCTCAGCGAAAACTATGAAGCCCTCAAGGAACTGGCGCCGCTGACCAGCACCCCGATTGCCCTGGGCGAGCGGTTGTTTTCCCGCTGGGACTTCAAGCGGGTGCTCAGCGAGGGCTACGTGGACATCATCCAGCCCGATGCATCCCACGCCGGCGGCATCACCGAAACCCGCAAGATCGCCAACATGGCCGAGGCCTACGACGTGGCGCTGGCGCTGCACTGCCCGCTGGGGCCCATCGCCCTGGCGGCGTGCCTGCAACTGGATGCGGTCTGCTACAACGCGTTCATCCAGGAGCAAAGCCTGGGCATCCACTACAACGAGAGCAACGACCTGCTGGATTACATCAAGGATCCACAGGTGTTCGACTACGACAAAGGCTTCGTGAAAATTCCCAACGGCCCGGGCCTGGGCATCGAGATCAACGAGGAATACGTCATCGAACGCGCGGCCATCGGCCACCGCTGGCGCAACCCGATCTGGCGCCATGCCGATGGCAGTTTTGCCGAGTGGTGAGTCACGCCTGACTCACGCGGTTTGATCGTTCCCACGCTCTGCGTGGGAACGCAGTCCGGGACGCTCCGCGTCCCTCAAGAGCCGAACGCAGAGCGTCCGTAGAGGCGTTTCCACGCAGAGCGTGGGAACGATCGGACGTGCTCGACTCCTCAATAAACATAAAAAGAGGCACCTCACATGCAAGCGCACACCCTGAGCGCGCAAGCGTCGTTGGTGACGCCCAGCCGCAAGCGTTTTTTCATCATGGTCCTGCTGTTCATCACCGTGGTGATCAATTACCTGGATCGCAGCAACCTGTCCATTGCCGCTCCTGCGCTGACCAGTGACCTGGGCATCGACCCGATCCACGTCGGGCTGATTTTCTCGGCGTTCGGCTGGACCTACGCCGCCATGCAGATTCCCGGTGGCTGGCTGGTGGATCGGGTGCCGCCGCGCATTCTCTATAGCGTGGCATTGCTGTTGTGGTCGGTGGCCACGGTGATGCTGGGGTTCGCCGCCAGCTTCATTGCCTTGTTCGTACTGCGCATGGCGGTCGGAGCCCTGGAAGCACCGGCTTATCCGATCAACAGCCGTGTGGTGACCACCTGGTTTCCCGAGCGCGAGCGGGCCACGGCCATCGGTTTCTACACCTCCGGGCAGTTTGTCGGGCTGGCCTTCCTGACGCCGGTATTGGCCTGGCTGCAACACGCCTTCGGCTGGCACATGGTGTTTGTGGCCACGGGCGCGGTGGGTATTCTCTGGGCGGTGATCTGGTACGCGGTGTATCGCGAGCCCCGGGATTTCAAAGGCGCCAACGCCGCTGAAATCGAGCTGATCCGCGAGGGCGGCGGGCTGGTGGATATCCAGGCCGATACCGCCAAGGTCAAGGCGAAATTCAGTTGGTCCGACCTGGGCATCGTCCTGACGCAACGCAAGTTGTGGGGCATCTACCTGGGGCAGTTCTGCCTCAACTCCACGCTGTGGTTTTTCCTGACGTGGTTCCCCACCTATCTGGTGAAGTATCGCGGCATGGACTTCATCAAGTCCGGCTTGCTGGCGTCGTTGCCGTTCCTCGCGGCGTTTGTCGGCGTGCTGTGCTCCGGGTTCTTCTCCGACTGGTTGATTCGTCGCGGCGCCACCGTGGGGTTCGCGCGCAAGCTGCCGATCATTGGCGGGCTGCTGATTTCCACCTCGATCATCGGTGCCAACTTTGTCGAGTCGACGCCGCTGGTGATCGCTTTCCTGGCCCTGGCGTTCTTTGGCAATGGCCTGGCGTCGATCACCTGGTCGCTGGTGTCGACCCTGGCGCCGGCACGATTGCTCGGGTTGACCGGCGGGGTGTTCAACTTCATCGGTAACCTGGCGGCCATCGCCACGCCGATCGTGATTGGCTTCCTCGCCAGCGGCGATTCGTTCGCCCCGGCCATTACCTATATCTCTGTCCTGGCATTGGCTGGCGCGCTGTCCTACATCCTGCTGGTCGGGAAGGTCGAGCGCATCGAGTTGTAGTCCGACGGGGCGGGCGACCATAATGCCGCCCGTTCCCCGCTCACTGTTGAAGGCCGGCTATGCAGCAAGACGATCCAAAAATCACCAAGGACGCCGCGCCGACAGGCACGCAGACATTGCTGCGTGGTCTGGGCGTCGTCCAGGCGGTCGCCAGCGGCGCCCGTGACTTGAAGGAAATCGCCCGGCTGATCGGCACTACCCGCAGCACCACCCATCGCTTGGCCAGTTGCCTGGTGGACGAACGTTACCTGCGCGTGGTGCCGCAAGTGGGTTACCTGCTGGGGCCGAAGTTGATCGAGCTGGGCTTCCAGGCCCGGGAAGAACTGCCACTGGTGAGCCTGGCGGGACCGTACCTGGACGAGCTGTCGGCGTTGACCGGGGACACCGTTCACCTGGCGATTCGCGAGGGCGACGAAGTCTTGTACCTGCTGAAGAATCCGGGGCGTAACGGCCCGGAAATGCGCTCGCGCGTGGGCCATCGCATGCCGTTGGCACGCACCGGGATCGGCAAGGCGCTGATGCTTGATGACACTCAGGAACAATGGAAGCGGCTGTATGAAATCAGCCTGCCGGCGGGTGGGAAGCATCAGTTCTGGCCCCAGCATCAGGAGCAATCCTGGGAACAGTTCCAGCAACGGATGCTGGAATACGTAGGGGGGGGCTATGCCTTCGACCTGGAAGACAACGAACCGTCGATTCGCTGTGTGGCGGCGCCGATCCGTGACGCCGGCAAGCGTATCGTCGCCGGTATCAGCATCGCCAGCACCGTGCCGTACATGCCGCTGGAAAAAATGGCCGAGCTGATTCCCCTGGTCAAAGGGGTCACAGCCCGGCTGTCGGCGGAGCTGGGCGCCAAGGTCTGACGAACGTCAGGCCTTGAGCGTCGCCATGTCGATGACGAAGCGGTACTTCACGTCCCCGGCGATCATGCGGCTGTAGGCCTCGTTGATCTGGCGGATGTCGAGCATTTCAATGTCGCAGCTGATGTTGTGTTCAGCGCAGAAGTCCAGCACTTCCTGGGTTTCGGCGATACCGCCGATCAACGAGCCGGCCAGGACGCGACGGCCCATGATCAAGTTGGCCGCATGGACTGGCGGATCGATCGGCTCGACCAGGCCCACCAGGATGTGTACACCGTCGAACCGCAGTGTACCGAGGTAGGGGTTCAGGTCGTGCTGCACCGGAATGGTGTCCAGCAGGAAGTGGAAACGTCCGGCCGCAGCGGCCATCTGCTCGGCGTCAGTGGACACGATCACATGGTCGGCGCCCTGGCGACGGGCTTCTTCGGCCTTGCTGGCCGAGCGGGTGAACAGCGTCACTTCTGCGCCCATGGCCTTGGCGAACTTGATGCCCATGTGGCCGAGTCCGCCCATGCCCAGCACGCCGACCTTGTCGCCGGCCTTCACGCCGTAGTGCTTGAGCGGCGAGTAGGTGGTGATGCCCGCGCAGAGAATCGGCGCGGCACTGGCCGGGTCGAGTGCTGCCGGGATGCGCAGCACAAAGTGCTCCTTGACCACGATGCTGTTGGAGTAACCGCCCATGGTGTGGCCGCCGCTGATGCGATCCGGGCTGGCGTAGGTCTGGGTCATGCCTTGGTAGCAGTATTGCTCCAGGTCGGCGTGACACGCTTCGCACTCGCGGCAGGAGTCGACCATGCAGCCAACGCCCACCAGATCGCCGACTTTATAGCGGGTGACGTCCGCGCCGACGGCGGTGACTTTGCCGATGATTTCATGGCCGGGCATCAGCGGGTAAACGGCGATGCCCCATTCATTGCGGGCCTGATGGATGTCGGAGTGACAGACGCCGCAGTAGAGAATGTCGATCGCCACATCGTCGGCTCGCGGGCTGCGGCGCTCGAACTTCATGGGGGCGAGGGGGGCGGTGGGTGATTGAGCGGCATATCCGATGGCGGTGTACATAATGGACCTCGCTAAGCAGTGAAGCAGTGAACGGTGGTGAGGCGATCTATTCTGGTAGCCATGGCGATATTCGGCGATGACGATTCCTACGGGTGTCATGCCTAATCCTCCGACCTTGGCCGTGAATTGGTTCTATGTGACGCCAGACCTGCGATGATGTTCCCATCCCTTATTTCGTGAAGTTTTCATCATGTTGTTGACCCGCCATCTCGATGCCAACGCGGCGCTGGTTTCGCTGATCGAACCTCTGGCGACCCGTGACGGTTTTATCCCGACCTCGCTGCCTGGGGTACAAGTTCTGCGGTGCAGCGAGGACATCGCCCGTGGTCCGCAGCTCTACGAGCCAAGCCTGGTGATCATTGCCCAAGGCAGCAAGCTGGCTTACCTGGGACCGCGCACGCTGGAGTACGGCGCCGGGCACTACCTGATCCAGGCGCTGCCGGTGCCGTTCGAGTGCGAAACCTATGCCATGCCCGATGCTCCGTTGCTCGGGATTTCCGTGGCGATCGATCGGGCGATGTTGGGGGAATTGGTGCTGGCCATGGGGCTGGCGCCGGGGCGAAGCCTGGCGGCGCAGACGCCTGAATCCATGACCAGCGCCGCGCTCGATGGTGCTATGCGAGGGTGTGTCGAGCGACTGTTGCACTGCTTGCACGATCCGTTGGAGTGCCAGGTCATGGGCCAGGCGCGGCTGCGGGAATTGCTGTTCGTCGCGTTGCGCGGGCCTCAGGCCGACGTATTGCGGGCGCTGGTGGAGCAGCATGGGCAATTCGCTCGGATTGCCGCGGCGCTGAGCCATCTGCATGCGCATTTCACCGAGCCGCTGAACGTCGAGACACTGGCCAGTTGCGCGAACATGAGCGCATCGACCTTTCATGAACATTTCAAGCGCAGCACCTTGCTCTCGCCAGTGCAGTACCTCAAGCGCTTGCGTTTGCTCAAGGCCCAGCGGCTGCTGCTCATCGACGGCATGGGTGTGGCCCAGGTGGCGCATCACGTGGGGTATCAGAGCCCGTCGCAGTTCAGTCGGGAGTACAAGCGCTACTTCGAGCGCAACCCCGGAGAAGAGCGCGCCGCCTGATCCTGCGATGTTCTCTGTGGGAGCGAGCTTGCTCGCGATAGCGGCGGTTCAGCTTGCATCAAGGTTGAATGGGCTGCCGTCATCGCGAGCAAGCCCGCTCCCATATTGGGTTGCGGTGTTCCTTGGATGGCAGGCAACAAAAAGGCCCCCATTGCGGGAGCCTCGATGTTCAGCGTGTCGGCTTACATGTTCGGGTAAGTCGGCCCGCCAGCGCCTTCCGGGGATACCCAGGTGATGTTCTGCGCAGGATCCTTGATGTCACAGGTCTTGCAGTGCACACAGTTCTGGGCGTTGATCTGGAAGCGCTTCTCGCCGTCTTCCTTGGTCACCACTTCGTACACGCCAGCCGGGCAGTAGCGCTGGGCTGGTTCGTCGTACAGCGGCAGGTTCTTGCCGATCGGGATGCTCGGGTCGGTCAGCTTCAGGTGGCAGGGTTGTTCTTCTTCATGGTTGGTACCGGAGATGAACACCGAGCTGAGTTTGTCGAAGCTGAGCTTGCCGTCCGGTTTCGGGTAGTCGATCTTCTTGCAATCGGCCGCCAGCTTGAGGCAGGCATAGTCCGGCTTGTTGTCGTGCAGGGTGAACGGTATTTTTCCGCCGAAGATGTTCTGGTCGAGCCAGTTGAAACCACCGCCGACGATCGCGCCGTACTTGTGGATCGCTGCACCGAAGTTGCGGCTGGCGAACAGTTCTTCGTACAGCCAACTGTTCTTGAAATTGTCGACGTAGGCGGTCAGTTCATCACCGCCTTCGGACTCGGCGAACAGGCGATCGGCCACGGCCTCGGCGGCGAGCATGCCGGATTTCATGGCGGTGTGGCTGCCCTTGATCTTGGCGAAGTTCAGGGTGCCGAGGTCGCAACCGATCAGCGCGCCGCCCTTGAAGACCATTTTCGGCAACGAGTTCAGGCCGCCCTTGCAGATGGCACGGGCGCCGTAGCTGACGCGCTTGCCGCCTTCCAGGTACTGCTTGAGCACCGGGTGATGCTTGAGGCGCTGGAACTCGTCGAACGGCGAAAGGAAGGTGTTGCTGTAGGACAGGTCGATAATCAGGCCGACCACCACCTGGTTGTTTTCCAGGTGATAGAGGAAGGAGCCGCCGGTGTTCTCGGTGCCCATGATGTCCAGCGGCCAACCAGCGGTGTGCACCACCAGGCCGGGTTGATGCTTGGCCGGGTCGATTTCCCAGATTTCCTTCAGGCCGATGCCGTAGTGCTGGGCATCGGCTTCGCTGTCCAGGTTGAAACGCTTGATCAGCTGCTTGCCGATGTGACCACGGCAGCCTTCGGCGAACAGCGTGTATTTGCCACGCAACTCCATGCCGGGGGTGTAGAGGCCTTCCTTCGGGTGACCTTCACGGTCGACACCCAGGTCGCCGGTGATGATCCCGCGCACCACGCCGTTTTCGTCGAACAGCGCTTCCTGGGCGGCGAAGCCCGGGTAGATTTCCACGCCCAGGTTCTCGGCCTGCTGGGCCAGCCAGCGGCACAGGTTGCCCAGGGAAATAATATAATTGCCTTCGTTGTGCATGGTCTTGGGCACGAAGAAGTCAGGGATTTTGCTCGCGGCCTCGGCGTTTCTCAGGACATAAATGTCATCGCGTTTGACAGGCGTATTCAGCGGTGCGCCGAGTTCTTTCCAGTCCGGGAACAGTTCGTTCAGGGCGCGGGGCTCGAACACCGCGCCGGAGAGGATGTGCGCACCGACTTCGGAACCTTTTTCGACCACGCAGACGCTGATTTCCTTACCGGCTTCGGCGGCCTTCTGTTTCAGTCGGCAAGCGGCAGACAGGCCAGCGGGGCCGGCACCGACGATGACCACGTCGAATTCCATGTATTCGCGTTCCACAGGCTATCTCCTACTCAAGGCTCACAGTTTTTCTAATTGGAGGTTTGGCGTTGCATCCGTTGTTTCCTTCGCGAAAAGCGACGAAAGCGACAATGGATGAACCGCGGGTCTCTCTTAAGCGGCGCATTATATCTACACCACTCTCAGGGTCCAATACAAACGTTTGTTTGAAATTGCCGCAGCCCAGATAAATCACTGACGTACGGCTTATGACTGGCCATTTTGCCGTATTGACCGGAATAGGTGTTCCGGTCAAGATACGGGCGGTTTTGCGCTCGCCGTAGGCTGACTGTTGGTTTCAAGAGCACCTCTAAAGACAGGGCGAAGGCAGCACAAAGTGACGTATTGCGCGGTTCCGAGGCGCAGTTTACACGCCGCGATAATGAATGACTCATCGGTCATCACTGACGAATGGTCTTCACTCCGTGAGCAGGGTCATGTGTGGTTCATGCCGGCGTTTTTAGAGGTGCCCTTGCGCCCATGAGCATCAACCGCCAGGTTCGCCTAGGCGACTTTTTTTCACCGGAGAGTAACGAGGAATCCATGAAGGTTCTTGTAGCTGTCAAACGAGTGGTCGACTATAACGTCAAGGTTCGCGTCAAGGCGGACAACTCCGGCGTCGACCTCGCCAACGTCAAGATGTCGATGAACCCTTTCTGCGAAATCGCCGTGGAAGAAGCCGTACGCCTGAAAGAGAAGGGCGTGGCAACGGAAATCGTCGTCGTCTCCATCGGCCCGACCACCGCCCAGGAACAACTGCGCACCGCGCTGGCATTGGGTGCCGATCGCGCCATCCTCGTCGAATCCGCCGAAGACCTGACTTCCCTGGCCGTGGCCAAGCTGCTCAAGGCCGTTGTCGACAAGGAACAGCCATCGCTGGTGATCCTCGGCAAGCAAGCCATCGACAGCGACAACAACCAGACCGGCCAGATGCTCGCGGCATTGAGCGGCTACGGTCAGGGCACCTTCGCGTCCAAAGTCGAAGTGTCCGGCGACAGCGTTGCCGTGACGCGCGAGATCGACGGCGGCGCGCAGACCGTTTCCCTGAAACTGCCGGCCATCGTCACCACTGACCTGCGTTTGAACGAGCCGCGCTACGCGTCCCTGCCAAATATCATGAAAGCCAAGAAGAAGCCGCTTGAAGTGCTGACGCCTGACGCTTTGGGCGTTTCCACCGCCTCCACCAACAAGACCCTCAAAGTCGAAGCGCCGGCTGCACGCAGCGCGGGCATCAAGGTCAAGTCGGTGGCTGAACTGGTCGAGAAACTGAAAAACGAAGCGAAGGTAATCTAAACATGACTATCTTGGTAATCGCCGAACACGATAACAAGGTGCTGGCTCCGGCCACGCTGAACACCGTTGCTGCTGCCGCCAAAATCGGTGGCGATGTGCACGTCCTGGTGGCCGGGCAGGGCGCAAGCGCCGTTGCCGAAGCCGCTGCGAAAATCGCTGGCGTGGCAAAAGTGCTGTCGGCCGACAACGCCGCCTATGCACACCAGTTGCCGGAGAACATCGCACCGCTGGTAGCCGAGTTGGGCAAGGGCTACAGCCACATCCTGGCAGCCGCCACTTCCAACGGCAAAAACATCCTGCCGCGCGTTGCCGCTGCGCTGGACGTCGACCAGATCTCCGAGATCATCTCGGTAGAAAGCGCCGACACCTTCAAGCGTCCGATCTACGCCGGTAACGCCATTGCCACCGTGCAATCGAACGCATCGGTCAAGGTCATCACCGTCCGCGCCACCGGTTTCGACCCGGTGGCCGCCGAAGGTGGCTCGGCTGCCATCGAAGCCGTAGGCGCTGCCCACGACGCTGGCATCTCCAGCTTCGTCAACGAAGAACTGGCCAAGTCCGATCGTCCTGAACTGACCGCTGCCAAGATCGTCGTTTCCGGCGGCCGTGGCATGCAGAACGGTGACAACTTCAAGCATCTGTACGCCCTGGCCGACAAGCTGGGTGCTGCTGTCGGCGCTTCCCGCGCGGCGGTCGACGCAGGTTTCGTACCCAACGACATGCAGGTCGGCCAGACCGGCAAGATCGTTGCGCCACAGCTGTACATCGCTGTCGGTATCTCCGGCGCGATCCAGCACCTGGCCGGCATGAAGGACTCCAAGGTGATCGTTGCGATCAACAAGGACGAAGAAGCGCCGATCTTCCAGGTGGCTGACTATGGCTTGGTAGCGGACCTGTTCGAAGCCATCCCTGAGCTGGAGAAGCTGGTCTAATCCGGCCTCTTCACTTCAGGAAGGAGCCCGGTTTTTTGCCTTTGCTACTGCTTGTCCAAGTAGACGCTGGGCTCCCTGAAAAATCCGATGCCAGATCGTGGCATTGGATTTTTTATGCCTGTTCAACGGGGCGTGTAGTGGATCTCAGGGCCAGTTTCTGACCAGGAGACCGTCGGGCCCAACCGTGTAGTTCGACGGGCGTCCCAGGCCAGGGATAATTGGCTTTCTTCCGAGGCTATTGAAGTTCTCATTGTCATGGCTGCCGTAGCATTCGATCGCAACGTTGTTGCTCGATCGATGAGCGGTTGAGCTACCCAGGCTCAAGGTGTTCCCTGTGGCCGCTTTATAGGCAGACGCGTCGAAGACGCAGTCAACGACACTGACGAATCCCACTTGAGGGGTGTCCAGGGAAATATCGTTATCGTTGTAGTTGCTTCCAAACTTCACGACCACATTCTCGAGGCTCAAGCTTTTTAGCTGGGCGTGCCCACCCCAATAGCATCTGAGACGGCTGGCGCTGGAGTCGCGAATATGAATCTCCGATTTTCTGCTGCCCATCAAGAAGCCATAGACTGCGTCGACATCGATCACTTTCAGGCAAAAATGCACTTTGCTCTGGCGAGTGTCCGCTGCGCCAACGCGCAATATAAAACCGCGCGATGGTGGCATTCTTATTTTTTCAAGCCTGATATTGACGACGTCGGAATCGGCACCATTGAATGGAAGGAAGGCATAATCGAATGAGATACCGCCTTGCGCTGTCGTGGCGTCTACGCCGCTGATATTGATATTTCTCGGAGGGAGTAGTTTGCGTTGGTTATTATAGTGATCCTCAGTGGGGAAACTGATCAGTTCGCAGGCCTGTTTGCTGAAGATTTTTATATTTCTAATAAGAATATTCGAAGGTAGTGCGTAGGTTTCAGGTTGATCCATCAGTCTTATTGCGCTGTCGTCAAGGACCAGTATGCACGTTGTTCGCGTCTGTGCTTTATCTACGAACTGAAAGGTGCAGTTCTCTACGATCAGCGTCCCTCGTAGTTCTCCATAGTCGGTGCGCATGCCCAGGGCGCTCCAGGAACGTGTCATGAACTTGCAATCGAGGATCTCGATGACTGAGTCATCGCTGCCTGTTCCAAATGAGCAGCCTTTTCCATGAAAGACGCAATTTCTGACCTGAATGTCTTGAGCATTGAAATGACAGTGGAAAGCTTCCAGTTCGGAATCAACGACGCTGACATTACGAACATTATTGCCGTCAATCGTTTTCCAGCCGGTATTTCCGGAGATGTTGGAGAAGCTCATTTTTAAACATGCATTGAGAATCACGTCATAGATGGCTTTCGGGGAAATTCCTGGCTGATAAGCCGGCCACCCGTATCCAGGAAGATTGACCCCGTAAAAGGAGACATCGTAACAGTCGCTGCAACGGGTGAGCGCATAGTAAGTATCGTCAAAAGTCTTGCAGATACAACGTAAGCCGATCACGTCTACCAGGTCTCGATTGATTTGAAAAATCGGGAAGGTGACCGGTCCCTTGACCTCTATGGAGGGAGCCTTGATCTGCAATCTGCTTTGCGGAAGCTTGCGTAATTTAATCGTTACCGTTGCAGACCTGGAGTAATCAAAGCTCAACGGATAGACCAATCGACCGTATTTGGTCATGAGCGTGACCGTACTTTTCTTTTGAGGCGCATTTCTGTCGCCATTGCGGAAAATATAAGTATCGTCACTGGACACTACGACAAAACTTTCGGCATATTCATCAATGATATCGCTGGGCAGTGTGCCGCTGAGATCTGTGCCCAGATAAATCAGATGCGTGGGAGCAAAGTCACCCTTGGCGACAGAAAAACTCCGCTGCTTGCGTTGCTCCGGATGTTCCATGATCGCCAGGCCGCCTGAGTCCATGATCAAATGAGCGTTGGCAAAATCTAGATTGGTGTAAATCAGGACTTGCTGTTTTATTAGAAACCGGCCCGTCGCCGAGATGGTTTTGTTCTCAAGGAAAGCTGCATCGGAGCACCGTTGAAAGGCGAGGGCATCGTCAGTGATGCCATCGCCAGTAGCACCGAAATCCCGAACATCAAGGTAGGAATTGTTCATTTTCTTTTCCTCATGTTTTTTGTTGTTTGCAGTACGTCGGAACCGGTCGTGATCCGGGTTGACCACTCAGTAAATCTACAGGGTAGATGAGTGTTAATTAGTGGAGGTGTTTTCGGTGTTGCGTTAAGTTTCGGGTTAGCCCCTGAGATGCAGCGACTCATTTTTGTATTTGACTGGCGTCTTACCCTATGGTGAGGTCTCGAGTTTTCGATAGTTGCCCGTACCCGTGACATTTCCCTTTAGGAACAGAGATCATAACTGTCGGAGCGACATCCGCTTTCCAACCGGTATCTGCACAGGAATTAAAGATGGACAGGTTTTACATCGCTGCGCTGTCGCTACTGTTAGGCTTGTCCACGGTATCTTCGGACGTCTTGGCGTTGGGCAAATGTGAACGCCTGATCGCCACCGGCAGCCCGGACGCACCGCCTTACCTCTGGCAAGACCCTCAGGACCCCAAGCACCTGATCGGCGCTGGCGCAGACCTGCTGGCACAAGTGGCAGGCGAACTGGGGATCAAGATCGAGCTGCTTTACGCTGGCAAGCGCGCCCAGGCACTGGATGAAGTGCGCAGTGGGCGCATGGACCTGCTCACCGACGCGCCACTGAGCAGCACGGGGCTTGAAGCGCTGGATTACGTCCACCCGCCCTTGCTGGAAAACGATTACCTGGTCTGGACCCGCAAGGACTCGACGCTGGTCATCAACCAGCCCGGGGACCTTCATGGTCACCCCGGTGCCTTGTCGGAAAAATCCCGAATGACCCAGGGATTTGGCGTTTTTGCCGAGCAGCAATTGTCCCTGGTGCGCACGCCCAATCTGACCCAGGCCTTTCAGAAATTGCTGTTGGGAGAGGTGGAATATATCCTGGCGGGTCGCTATTCGGGTCTGGCGATGGCGCAGACACTGGGCATGGCCAACGACCTGCAAGCCGCACCGCAACCGGTGGACAAACCCGGGCTGTTCCTCGCGGTTTCCCATAACTCCGCCTGCAATGACCCATGGTTACGCGGACAGCTGGCGCAAAAGATGACAGAATTGGCCGCGTCCGGTCTGACGGAGGCTGTGTTGCAGCGCAATCTCGAACGCTGGAAAACACAGTTGCAGCCGCCTGTCAGTGCCCCAAAACAGTAGGGAACATTAGTGACTATTCGACCTCTTTTCGCTGCCCTGGCCGTTCTGGCTCTGGCGGGCTGCGCAGCCGATCCGGCGCCGAATGAACAGATCCGCCTGACCGAACAGGCACTGCAGCAAGCCCGGGCCGTTGGCGCCACCGCCGATGAAGTGCCCGAATTGAAACTGGCTGAAGAAAAATTCGCCCGAGCCAAATCCAACATGGCCGACGAATCCTACAAGAAGGCGCGCATGCGGGCCGAACAGGCTGAACTCGACGCCCGCCTGGCCGAAGCGAAGGTGCTGACCCTCAAGAGCCAGGAGCAACTGAACGTGCTCGACACTCGCATCAAGCGCTTGCGCAAACAGCTGAGGGAGGATGCCCAATGAAGCACTCCCACGTATTGGGCGGTCTGGTCCTCGCCGGCCTGGCCAGCTTGTATGGCTGCGCCGGCCAACGCAGCGAAGCGGCGCTCGAGCAGGCCAGCACCGATTTCCAGAAGGTCAAGGAAGACGCCAACGTATTGCGTGCCGCGCCTCGGGATGTGATCCGCGCCGGGGAGTCCCTGGCCCGTGCCGATCGTTTGTCCAGCTACTGGGGCAGCGGCGAGGATGTGCAACATTACGCCTACCTGAGCCAGCGCTACAGTGCGATCGCCCGGGAGCACAGCAATCAGGTGCTCAACGAAGAGCGCGCGGCGAAGCTTGAACTGGAGCGTCAGCGCCTGCAGTTGGCCCTGCGCGAATCCAAGTTGCTGAGTGTGCAGCAGCAAGGCAAATGGCTTGAAGAACAGATCATGGCGATGGCGACCACCCAGACCGATCGCGGCCTGGTAATGACCCTGGGCGACGTGCTGTTCGACACCGGCGAAGCGGAACTGAAGAACTCGGCCAACCGGGTGGTGCTCAAGATTGTGCAGTTCTTGCAGCTCAATCCCAAGCGCGTGGTGCGTATCGAGGGGTATACCGACAGCACGGGCGGTAAGCAGGAAAACCTCAAGCTCTCTCGCGATCGCGCGCAAGCGGTCGCGGATGTGCTGGTGGACCTGGGGATTGATGAAAAGCGCATCCAGGTCGAAGGCTACGGTGATGAGTACCCGGTGGACGTCAACGCTTCCGAGCGGGGCCGGGCCCAGAACCGTCGCGTTGAAATTGTGTTCTCCGACGAAAAAGGCCAGCTCGGCGCCGCCCGCTAAGGGTTGCGTCACTGGAAAACCCGGCCCCTGTAGCAGGCGCCGGGTTTTTTTAGCCCTTTAATCGATGCAGGATGAGTACAGTTAGAGCTGTCACTCCACTGTACTGTCGAGTAATCTGGCAACTGTCCCAGTACACTTCTAAACTGTTCCGGTATCGTTTCCGACAAGAATAAAATACCCGTGAAATCGAGTGCTGCGTCATGACCAACCTCCTGCTCTATCAACGTATTGCGCAACAGCTGGCTGAAGACATCCGGCGCGGTGTGTATCAGCCCGGTGAACGCGTGCCTTCGGTGCGCAAGATGAGTTCGCAGCTCAACGTCAGCCATGCCACGGTGTTGCAGGCCTACGCGAACCTTGAAGATCAGGGGCTGATTCGCGCGCGGCCGCAATCGGGCTACTACGTGCACCAGACACCGGCCCTGACGGCACCGACACCGGACATCGCCCGGGTAGAGCGCCCGGGGCTGGTGACGCGCAGCAGCATCATCCAGCAGGTATTGGTCGAGTCGCGCCGCGAAGGGGTGTTCCCCCTGGGCGCGGCGGTGCCGAGTGTCGACTACCTGCCTGTCCGGGCCCTGCATCAGCAATTGGCCAAGGTCACGCGTTTCCACAGCCCACGGGCGTTCAGCTACATGTTCAGCCCGGGCTTCGAGCCGTTGCGGCGCCAAGTGGCGATTCGCATGCGTGACGCCGGTGTCGTGGTGGACCCTTCTGAGGTGGTGATCACCCACGGTTGCGTCGATGCGCTGCAGATGTCCTTGCGGGTGTTGACGCGGCCGGGGGACTTGATCGCCGCCGAGTCGCCGACCTATTACGGCTTGCTGCAACTGGCGGATCTGTTGGGCCTCAAGGTCATCGAGATCCCCAGCGATCCGGTCACCGGCATGAGCCTGGAGGCCTTGCAGTTGGCGGCCAACCAGTGGTCGATCAAGGCGCTGGTACTGACCACGCGCCTGAGCAATCCCCTCGGCGGCACCATGCCCGAGGAGCGGCAAAAGCAACTGCTGCGCCTGGCGTCGGACTTCGACATCCAGATCGTCGAGGACGATATCTATGGCGAGCTGATGTTCGAGCAGGGGCGCACCAAGGCCCTCAAGGCCTACGATCGGCTGGACCGGGTCATCTACTGTTCGAGCTTTTCCAAGACGTTGTCGCCGGGTGTGCGCATCGGTTGGATGATCGCGGGGAAATTCCAGCAGGAAATCCAGCGGCTTCAGACCTTCAGCACTCACTCGGCGTGCAGCGTTACGCAGATGGGCATTGCCGCCTACCTGGAAAACGGCGGCTATGACCGGCACCTGCGCTATATCCGCCAGGAGTACCGCAAGAACCTCAGCGCCTTTCAGCTGGCGGTGCAACAGCACTTCCCCGAAGGCACGCAAATGAGCCGTCCCAACGGCGGTTTCATCCTGTGGGTCAGCCTGCCGGGACGGGTCAATACCCAGGAGTTGCATGTGCGGGCATTGCAACAAGGCATCAGTATCGCGCCAGGGCTGATTTTCAGTAACACCGAGCAGTTCAACCACTGCATTCGTTTGAACTGCGGTACCCCCTGGAACCGTGAGGCAGAGCGGGCCTTGATGACGCTGGGGTTGTTGGCGACTCAATTGTGCCAAGAAACGGCCAACGGGTTTCTATAGAAATCAGCGGCTTAGCTTGATGTGCTTGTCAGCGCCTCATTATCAGGCGAGCATGGGCTTTTCTGCCGTCAGTGCCGTTGTGTCTATGAGAGCCAATGTTCCTGTTGCCTGGGTTTTGATCGGCCTGTTCAGTGCCTTCCAAATGGGAGGCGCCGTCTTGGCGGCTCCGGCGCAGGAAAAACCGGTCGTCAGTGCCACGAAGAATGCGCCGGAAAAAACCTCAGTGGCCAAGAAGCCGTCCGCTAAAAAGGCGGTTGCGGCGAAGAAAAAAAAGCGTGCGCCCATTGCTTCCAAGAGCAAATCCGCCCGTGAGGTCGCCAAGACGCCATTGCCTCCGGCCAAGCTGGACCTGAGCCTGCCCCATGACATGGTCGAAGAGCTGCAGCCACCAGGTAAGGTAGCGCCGCCCAAGCGCGAACCGCTCTTGCCGTCAATGTTCGGAGAGAAACCCGGACCGTTCCAGCTCAATGGCCGGTTGTTGAGCAATGAAATGCAACTGCCGCTGCGCAATCAGGAGCGCAACGAGGTGGAAGGCGCAGCGCTGGATTTCGAATTCAAGCAGTAAGCCTTCCACAGGGCATGCAGCTCGTCGCTGACCGTTCGGTCATTTGGCCAACGGCAAAAAAACACGCAGACGGTAATTTAAAACGAGTGTTTTAGCCGTTACTCTGTCTTCTGTTACTCATCATTACCCGCCGCGAGGATTGTTGCCGTCATGAAGTGCCGTGAAGGCTGTGGCGCCTGTTGCATCGCCCCTTCCATCAGCTCACCTATCCCTGGCATGCCCCAAGGCAAACCGGCGGGAGAACGTTGTGTGCAACTATCGGTCGATAACCTGTGCCGGATCTTCGGCCAGCCCGAGCGTCCGGCGGTGTGCTCGGCGTTCGAAGCCGACATTGAGGTGTGCGGCGGCAGCCGTGAAGAGGCCATCCGCCTGATCGGTTGGTGGGAGCAAGTCACGGCAGCGTAATGGGTCAATGAACAGATCCGAAATGAACGAACTTGGACAATAAGGAAAAAACTATGGGTTCGCTGCATCGTATGGCTGTGTTGTGTGGGTTGACCGTGTTGCTGGCGACGGCCACCGCCCAGGCAGAGGACTGGCAGGTTGCCAAGGAAAAGGAAGGTATCAAGGTTTCCCTCAGTGAAGTGGCGGGCTCCAAGTACAAGGCCTATCGCGGCGTGACGGTGATGAAAACCACCATGGCCAAGCTGCGGGCCCTGCAGGAAGACGTTCCCGGCGCCTGCGCCTGGATTCATGAGTGCAAGAGCCAGAAACTGCTCAAGCACGAAGGCGACAAGAGCTGGACTTATACCCAGTTCAACACGCCATGGCCGGTGACGCCACGGGACTCGGTGCTGGAAGTCACCACCGAGGAGGGGGCCGACGGCAGCCTGACCCGCAAGCTCAAGGGTGTGCCGACATACCTGCCTGAGGAGCAAGGTTTCGTACGGGTGGCCCAGGTCGACGGCTTCTGGAAGTTCACGCCAAAGGGCGCGGACCAGATTGAAGTCGTTTATCAGGTCCACACCGAACCGGGTGGTGACGTGCCGTCCTGGCTGGCGAACAAGTTCGTGGTGGATGCGCCGTTCAACACCCTCAAAGCCCTGAAGGAACGCGCCGAAAAGTGATCGGCCAAGGCCGCACAAAACAGACCGCCCCCGAGGCGGTCTTTTCATGTGTGCCGTCCAAGCACCCAGCGGAACGATTGTCCGCCGCTCAATGTCGAGATGAAGGTAAGCCCTGCCCTGAATTGATCAAGGAGACACTGATGCAAAAGTGGGAAATCACTTTCATTGACGATCACGGTGAAACCACCGTCGAGCAGTTCGACTATGACCACAAGCCCACCATGGAGCAGGCCGCCCAACTGATCCGCGAAAGGTTGCTACCCGTGCTCAGCCAGTTGGACCTCAACGACCTGGTTGACCGCACCGAAGACCCGACAGTCAAGAACCTCAAGTCCCAAAACAGCATCGAAATCCTCAGCATTACACCGATTTCATGAAACGTTGCCTGGTCTCGCTTGGCAGTGGCCACCACTTGCGGCTACTCTGCAATTGAGATCAGCGAAAGGATCGCCAAGGTCCGGTCTTGTCAGCTACATGCTTGTGTCCCGACGGCCATTTGATGCCGTACCGCTTGCAGCCTGAAGGCTTCACGCACGGGAAGACGGAAAGTCTATCCATCGGTTTTAGGAGGACGTTTCATGAGCACAGCCTATCAAGAAGACATCAGCACCAGCGTATTGCGCCGCATGAAAGAAGGCGGTTTTGATTTTTCCCGATTCCATCCCATTGAGTTCTACGCCATTTTCCCGGACGAGGAGCGGGCGCGCAGGGCGGCAGGTCATTTTCGGGGCGAATCGTTGAACGCGCAGATCAGTGCACGGGACGACGGGGCTTGGTCATTGGAACTGAGCCGGGTGATGTACGCCACTTACGATGATATTGGCGACTTCGAGCAAGACTTCGAGGCAGTTGTCGAACCCTTGGGGGGGGTTATCGAGGGTTGGGGCGTCAAGCAAGAGATCCGGCGCCTGCAGGCCTGACAGTCATTCACCGCAACCACAGCAACGGCTGACCTTTGTGTCGGCCGTTTTCATGTCTGTGAGCTAACCGAGAGTCCCTGTGGGAGCCGAGCTTGCTCGCGATGGCGGCTGCACGATCAACATCTTACCCGCTGACACACCACAATCACTTCCCCAGGTTTTGTACCTAACTGTATCCAGACCAGGCCGCTTCGTTTTTCCATGACTATGCTCATGAAAGCGACGCCCCTGCGTCGCAATGAAGCGGGGGCAGCGGGTTGGGGGCATTTGCCGCACTATAAAAGTGCGCGGCCTCTCAATGGAGATTCCAACCCGTTGATCATAAAGCGTTTATGCCGATGGCACGGGGCTTGCGAAGCCTTGCTGCCAGGGTGACAAGGAGCACGGCATGATCCGCAGCGGTTTTGATGAAATGTACGATGCCGACGGCCAGGTCCGCCCGCACTACCAGGCGTTTGCCCGCTGGCTGGCCGACACGCCTGACGAGCTTCTGGCGCAGCGCAGGCGCGAAGCCGACCTGTTGTTTCACCGTGCCGGCATTACGTTCACGCTCTACGGGGACGAGCAAGGCACCGAACGCCTGATCCCGTTCGACACGATCCCGCGCAGCATCCCGGCCAGCGAATGGCGGGTGGTCGAACGTGGCTGCATTCAACGGGTCAAGGCGCTGAACATGTTCCTGGCCGACCTCTACCACGAACAGCGGATCATCCGGGCCGGCATCATCCCCGCCGAACAGGTGCTGGCCAACGAGCAGTACCAACTGGCGATGCAAGGGCTCGATCTGCACCGTGACATCTACGCGCACATTTGCGGTGTCGACCTGGTACGCGACGGTGACGGCACCTACTACGTGCTCGAAGACAATCTGCGTACGCCCAGCGGCGTCAGCTACATGCTCGAAGACCGCAAGATGATGATGCGCCTGTTTCCCGAGCTGTTCGCCGCCCAGCGCATCGCCCCCATCGATCATTATCCGAATCTGCTGCTCGACACCCTGAAAAGCTCCAGTCCGCTGGACGACCCCAGCGTCGTGGTACTGACGCCGGGGCGTTTCAACAGTGCATTTTTCGAACACGCATTCCTGGCCCGGGAGATGGGCGTGGAGTTGGTGGAAGGCGCTGACCTGTTCGTACGGGATGACAAAGTGTTCATGCGCACCACCGACGGGCCGAAGGCGGTGGATGTGATCTACCGTCGCCTCGACGACGCGTTCCTCGATCCACTGGCCTTCAATCCGGATTCGATGCTCGGCGTACCGGGGCTGTTGTCCTCCTACCGTTCCGGTAACGTGGTGCTGGCCAATGCCATCGGCACGGGGGTGGCGGACGACAAGTCGGTGTACCCGTTCGTCACCGACATGATCCGTTTTTACCTGGACGAAGAGCCGATCCTGAAGAACGTTCCTACATGGCAGTGCCGTAATCCTGCAGAGCTTTCCCATGTACTGGCGAATCTTCCCGACCTGGTGGTCAAGGAAACCCAGGGCTCCGGCGGGTATGGAATGCTGGTGGGGCCGGCCGCGACGACGGCGCAAATCGATGCCTTTCGCGAGCGGATCAAGGCCAAGCCGCACGCCTATATCGCCCAGCCGACGCTGTCGCTCTCGACGTGCCCGACCTTTGTCGAGAACGGCATCGCCCCGCGTCATATCGATTTGCGCCCGTTTGTGCTGGCCGGCCGCGAGACTCGCGTGGTTCCTGGTGGGCTGACACGGGTGGCGCTGCGCGAAGGCTCCCTGGTGGTGAACTCATCCCAGGGCGGTGGTACCAAGGACACTTGGGTGGTCGAGGATTGAGGAGCTGCCATGCTGAGTAGAACCGCCTCGGACCTGTACTGGATGTCGCGCTACCTGGAGCGGGCGGAAAACCTCGCGCGGATGCTCGACGTCAGTTATTCGTTGTCACTGATGCCCCAGGACGGGCGTGGCGACGGCCTGCACGAACTGGCCATGCCATTGCTGATCACTGGCACGCTGGACGATTACCGGGAGCGACACGGCGATCTGCACGCCGAGCGCCTGCTGCATTTCTTTGCCCTGGAAGCGGCCAACCCGGCCAGCATCTACAGCTGTCTCGGTTCCGCGCGGGCCAGTGCCCATGCGGTACGTGGCCGAATCACCGCCGACATGTGGGAAAACATCAACGCCACCTGGCTGGAAATTCGCGGTATCGGCGAGCAAGGCTTGAATCGCTACGGCATGAGCCGTTTCTGCGAGTGGATCAAGGAGCGCTCGCACCTGTTTCGTGGCGCGACCTACGGCACCATCATGCGTAATGACGCGTTTCGGTTCATTCGCCTGGGGACCTTTATCGAAAGGGCCGACAACACGCTGCGCTTGCTCGATGCCCGTTACGAAATGGCCGGCGACCAGGCCGATGCAGTCAGCGATGGCACGGCCCACGCCTACTACCAATGGAGCGCCTTGTTGCGGGCCTTGTCGTCCTTCGAGGCCTACACCGAGATCTACCGTGATGCCCCGGGCGCTCGCCATGTAGCCGAGTTGCTGCTGTTGCGCGCCGACGTGCCGCGCTCGCTGCGTGCCTGTACCGAAGAAATCGACCAGATCCTCGCAAGCCTGCCGGGCACCAACGGTCGGCAGGCACAACGGCTGGCGGCGGAAATGGACGCACGGCTGCGCTACACCGGCATCAGCGAAATCCTCGATGGGGGCCTGCATGCCTGGCTCACCGAATTCATCCCACTGGTCCGTGAACTGGGCAACACCATTCACAGTTCCTACCTGGAGGTCATATGAGACTCTCGATCAGCCACGAAACGGCCTACCACTATGACGATCAGGTTCGCGCCAGCATCCAGTACCTGCGCCTGACGCCCCACGACAGCGAACGCCAGCATGTGCTGAGCTGGCAGCTTGATTTACCACGGCCGGTGCGGGCGCAACTGGATCCGTTTGGCAACATCCTGCACGTGCTGACCCTGGATGAGCCCCACGAAACGGTCATCATCGGCGCCCGCGGACAGGTGGATATCGATCCGTTGCGCGAAGCCGAACACGAGAGCCAGTCGGCGCTGCCATTCCTGCGCTTCACCCGGCTGACCGAGGCGGACGAGGCCCTTCGAGCCTTCGCCGCGCAGCAGTGCCAGCAGCGTCGCGACCGCACAGCGTTGATCGACCTGATGCATGGGTTGAATCAGCACATGATCTACACCCCTGGCACCACGGCAGTCGAGACCAGTGCAGCCCAGGCGTTCGCCGGTCGTAGCGGGGTGTGCCAGGACCATACCCATGCCTTCCTGGCCTGCGCTCGTAGCCTGGGGGTGCCGGCACGGTATGTGTCGGGTTATCTGTTCAGCGGAGAGAGCGAGCACCTGGCGAGCCATGCCTGGGCAGAGGCCTGGCTGGACGACGCCTGGTACAGCTTCGACGTGACCAACCAACTCGCCCGCCCGGAGCGCCACCTGAAACTGGCCGTGGGCCTGGATTACCTGGACGCCTGCCCTGTGCGTGGCATGCGCCGCGGCGGTGGTGGCGAGCAGATGCATGCCAGGCTGGTCGTGACTCCGGCGCCGGTGATCACGGTGCAACAACAATAACCTTGCCCCGTAGGAGCTGCCGAAGGCTGCGATCTTTTGATCTTTTGCTTGAAACTCAAGCGTCGGGGAAAAGATCGCAGCCTCGTTGTACTCGTCAGCTCCTACGGCTTGAGGGGACAACCTCGTCACAGTGGTAGCGGATTATTGGGCTGGGGGCTGCTTGCGTCCCGCCATATGCTTCAAGTAACCCACCAGCAAATCCAGCTCCGCATCCGGCAACACCGCTGCCGAGAACCCGGGCATCTTGCCCTGGGGCCAGCGTCGCAGGCCTTGCGGGTCGCGAATGTAGCGCTTGAGGAAATCCCCGGAGAAGTATTCGGTGGGATTGAAAGGAATGTTCAGGTCAGGGCCGAACTGTGCATCGCCAGCGCCATTGAGCCGATGACACGCCAGGCAGTTCTTCTGGAACAGCGCGAAACCTTTATTGATCGGGTCGTCCTTGGCCAGGTTGGGCGCCGGCAGCAGGGCCGGGAAGCGTTCAGCCACCGCCGACAGGCGCTTGATGCTCGCTACCGCATAGGGCCATTGTTCCGGGCTGATGCGACCCGCCTGCGGGTCGGTCCAGACCAGATAGAAAGGCCCGGCACTGGACTTGCCTTCCCCCAGCGACGGCCACGGCTTGGCCGGGTCCTCGATCGCCAGCCAGGCCCGGGCCCCGCTCTTGTTGAGTAATGGCGCCGCGGGCATCTCGGCAGCGAAGCCGTCCAGGGCAACGGCCTGCAGGTGGTCGTCCGGATGGATGCCCGCCAACAGTGACGTCAGCGGCACGGCTCGATAACTCATGGGTTTCTTGTAGGAAACGTCCTCAGCAATCTCGACCGTTTGAGCGTCCGGATGCTTGAGCAGTTCTTCGGTTTGCCAGGTACGCGTGCTCGCGCCCAACTCCAGCACCAGTTGCGCGGCATAAAGGGGCGTGCTGAGCAGCAACGCCCCGAACACAATGAGAGCTTTCAAGTCGATCGCCTTCCATGTCGAGAGGGTGGCCGCAAAGGTTGGCACAGCCATCGCAGCTCGAACAGTGAACCCATCACATTTTTTGGCGACACAACGTATTGGATGAAGCAGGTGCCCCCGCGCAGGATTCAGCCAATCACCTTGGTGATATTCGGCAAAATCAACAGCAGCGTCGTGGCAAAGAGAATGAGTCCGGCTTGACGAACTTTCGAATGTTTGAACATGGCTGATCCGCCTTTTTTGTTATGTCCTGAAAACCAGCCTGCATATCCATGATGGCTGGCGTTGCACTTCCTGTTCCGACAAGCGCCTCGGCAAAACCCGACGACTAACTTGTACAAGGATTACATTAGGGGCCGCGGCCGCCTTGGCTTAGATCCAATTCGTATCAACTGGGTACTTATCGCTATTAAAACAGCATGAGGCCTATTGCCACCTTCCTGCCGGCCCTTTTGCTAGACAGCTTGCCCTCCTGAATCGGTTAACCCGATAGCTCGCTACCGTTCGTCTGAGCGTGGCCGTCAACGCCATTGAGCGCTGTGGTCATTGAATCCGGCGCCGCTGGGCTTATGGTTGGAGGCGTCGCATTACCCCGTGGTTTCGAGGATGTCATGACCCAAGCTTTGATTTTCGACGCATTACGCACGCCTCGTGGCAAGGGCAAGGCTGATGGCGCCCTGCACAGCGTCAAGCCGGTGAACCTGATGGGGGGCCTGCTCAGTGCCTTGCGCCAGCGCATGGATTTGGACACCAGCCAGGTCGACGACATCGTGCTCGGTTGCGTGACGCCCGTGGGTGAGCAGGGTGCCGATATCGCCAAGACTGCTGCGTTGGTGGCCAATTGGGATGTCCGCGTGGCCGGGGTGCAACTCAATCGTTTTTGCGCCTCGGGACTGGAAGCGGTGAACCTGGCGGCGATGAAGGTGCGCTCCGGGTTCGAAGACCTGGTGGTGGCCGGCGGCGTTGAATCCATGTCCCGGGTGCCCATGGGCAGCGATGGCGGTGCGTGGGCGCTGGACCCGCAATCCAACCTGCAGGGCCACTTCATTCCCCAGGGCATCGGCGCCGACCTGATCGCCACCCTGGAAGGCTTCAGCCGCGAGGACGTCGACCGCTACGCACTGCACTCCCAGCAAAAAGCGGCACGTGCCCGGGCCGACGGTTCGTTCGATAAATCCCTGGTCGCCGTGCGGGACCAGAATGGCATCGTGTTGCTGGACCACGACGAATTCATCCGCGCCGACTCCACCCTCGAAGGCCTGGGCAAGCTCAAGCCGAGCTTCGAAGCCATGGGCCAGATGGGCTTCGACGGCACGGCGCTGCGGGTCTACAGCCATGTCGAACGCATCCATCATGTGCACACGCCGGGCAACAGTTCCGGCATCGTCGACGGCGCGGCGCTGATGTTGATCGGTTCCGAAGCCAAGGGACGCGCCATGGGCCTGCAACCCCGGGCCCGGATCGTCGCCACGGCCGTCACCAGTACCGAACCGACCATCATGCTTACCGGCCCGGCGCCGGCCACCCGCAAGGCCTTGGGCAAGGCCGGGCTGCGGGTGGAGGATATCGACTTGTTCGAAGTCAACGAAGCCTTCGCCTCGGTGGTGCTCAAGTTCATCCGGGACATGGCCATCGACCCCGCCAAGGTCAACGTCAACGGTGGCTCCATCGCCCTGGGGCATCCCTTGGGGGCTACCGGCTGCGCAATCCTTGGCACGTTGCTCGACGAGTTGGAGGCGCGTCGCCTGCGCTATGGCCTGGCGACCCTCTGTGTCGGCGGCGGCATGGGCATTGCCACCGTCATCGAACGCCTCTGAGCCCAGACTTCAAGGAACATTTTTCATGACCGCTGCCATCCGTTACGAAACCGGCCAGGACCGGATCGTCGTCCTGACCCTGGACATGCCGGGCCAGAGCGCCAACACCATGAATGCGCGCTACCGCGAAGCCATGGCCGCTTGCGTCACCCGTTTGAAGGCTGAAAAGGACGCGATTGCCGGTGTGATCATCACCTCGGCCAAGCACACCTTCTTCGCCGGTGGTGATCTCAATGAACTGGTCAAGGTCGGCAAGCCCGAGGCCAAGGCGTTCTACGACATGGTGCTGCTGCTTAAAGCGCAACTGCGAGCCTTGGAGACCCTGGGCAAGCCCGTGGTGGCGGCCATCAATGGCGCGGCCCTCGGCGGTGGTTGGGAGATCTGTCTGGCTTGTCATCATCGCGTGGCGCTGGAGCAGCCATCGGTGCAGCTCGGCTTGCCGGAGGTCACTCTCGGGCTGCTGCCGGGGGGCGGTGGGGTGGTGCGGATGGTGCGCCTGCTCGGTTTGGAAAAGGCCCTGCCGTATCTGCTCGAAGGTAAGAAGGTCAGTGCACAACAAGCGCTGCAGGCAGGATTGATCGATGAGCTGGCCAAGGATCGTGAGGAACTGCTGACCAAGTCCCGGGCCTGGATTCTGGCCAACCCCAGCGTCGTGCAACCCTGGGATGCAAAGGGCTATCGGCTTCCGGGCGGCACGCCGTCCGACCCGAAAGTCGCGCAAATGCTGGCGATCGCCCCCTCGATCCTGCGCAACAAGACCCAGGGCTGCCTGCCGGCACCGGAGAAAATCCTCTGCGCGGCGGTGGAGGGGGCCCAAGTGGATTTCGATACCGCGCACCTGATCGAAACCCGCTACTTCACCGAACTGACCACCGGCCAAGTGGCGAAGAACCTGATCGGCACCCTCTGGTTCCAACTCAACGAGATCAAGGCCGGTGGTTCTCGCCCACAGGGTTTTGCGCCTTATCTGACGAAAAAAGTCGGCGTGCTCGGCGCGGGCATGATGGGGGCGGGTATCGCCTATGTCAGCGCCGTGGCCGGCATCGCGGTGGTACTCAAGGATGTCGATCTGGCGGCGGCCGAGAAGGGCAAGGCCCGTTCGGCGGCGTTGCTGGATAAAAAGGTCGTCCGTGGCCAACTCACGGCTGAGCAGCGCGACGCCACGCTGGCGCGGATTCAAGCCAGCGACAGCAATGCTGACCTGGCCGGTTGCGACTTGATCATCGAAGCGGTGTTTGAAGATCGCGCCCTCAAAGCCAGCGTGTCGGCTGCGGCCCAGGCGGTGGCGGGCGACGATGCGGTGATCGCCTCCAACACCTCGACCTTGCCCATCACCGGCCTGGCCATGGCCGTTCCGGACCCGACGAAGTTCATCGGCCTGCACTTCTTCAGCCCGGTGGAAAAAATGCCCCTGGTGGAGATCATCAAGGGCGCGCGCACCAGTGACGCCACCCTGGCTCGGGGTTTCGATTTTGTCCTGCAGATCAACAAGACGCCGATTGTGGTCAACGATAGTCGCGGTTTCTTCACGTCGCGGGTGTTCGGTACCTTTACCAAGGAGGGCATCGCCATGCTCGGCGAGGGCGTGAGTGCACCGATGATCGAGACCGAAGCGCGCAAGGCCGGGATGCCGGTCGGGCCCCTGGCGATCTCTGACGAAGTTTCCCTCAGCCTGATGAGCCATATCCGCGCGCAAACCGCCAAGGACCTGCGCGCAGAAGGGAAAACGCCGATTGAGCACCCGGCATTCGCCGTGATTGACTTGCTGCTCAACGAATACAAGCGGCCGGGAAAGGCCGCCGGCGCCGGTTTTTATGAATACCCGGCCAACGGGCAAAAGCACCTGTGGCCGCAGCTGAAGAGTCGCTTCGAGCAAGCCGATGGGCAGATTTCGCCCCAGGATATCCGTGATCGCCTGCTGTTCATCCAGGCCTTGGAGACTGTGCGTTGCGTGGAGGAGGGGGTGTTAACTTCCACGGCCGACGCCAACATCGGCTCGATCTTTGGCATTGGTTTCGCGGCCTGGACCGGCGGTGCGTTGCAGTTCATCAACCAATACGGCCTGCAGGACTTTGTCGGTCGCGCCCAGTATCTGGCCGAGCAATACGGCGAGCGCTTCTCACCGCCGGCCTTGTTGTTGGAGAAAGCCGCCCGGCACGAACTGTTCTGACAGACCAGGGAAGGGGCTTGCCTTGGAACCATGTTTCAGGGCAGGCTCTGGGGTGTGCAATATTCCCATCATCGTGTCAGGTATTTTTTATGTCGCTACGCATCTGCATTCTGGAAACCGATATCCTGCGTCCGGAACTGGTCGACCAATATCAGGGTTACGGGCAGATGTTCCAGCGCCTGTTTTCACAGCAGCCCATCGCGGCCGAATTCATCGTGTACAACGTGATGGAGGGGCATTACCCCAGCGATGACGAGGTGTTCGACGCTTATCTGGTGACTGGCAGCAAGGCTGACTCCTTCGGCACCGACCCTTGGATTCAAACCCTCAAGACCTACCTGCTGGAGCGCTACCAGCGGGGCGATAAATTGCTCGGTGTGTGCTTTGGCCATCAGCTCTTGGCGTTGTTGCTGGGCGGCAAGACCGAACGCGCCACCCAAGGCTGGGGTGTCGGCACCCATCGCTACAAACTCGCCGCCAAGGCGCCGTGGATGAGCCCGGTGATGGAAGAGCTGACCTTGCTGATCAGCCATCAGGACCAGGTCACCGAACTTCCCGAAAGCGCGACCGTCATCGCCTCCAGCGATTTCTGCCCGTTCGCCGCCTACCATATCAACGACCAGGTACTGTGCTTCCAGGGCCACCCGGAGTTCATTCACGATTATTCCCGGGCCTTGCTGGAGATTCGTCAGCAACACCTCGGCGAGCAGATCTACAGCCAGGGCTTGGCGAGCCTGGCCCACGAGCATCACGGCACCACGGTGGCGGAGTGGATGATGCGTTTCGTTGCACACAAGCCGCAGGCCGAAACCACCCAAGGCTAACGATCACCCCTCTCCAATGTGGGAGCGAGCCTGCTCGCGATAGCGGTGGATCAGTTTGGCGTTGATGTCGGATGTGCCGCTGTCATCGCGAGCAAGCTCGCTCCCACAGGGGATGAGCGGTGGCAAGCGAGCCTGCTCGCGATGCAGGCCGCGCAGTTCCCCAGGAGAGCGGGCCTACAACCATCCCGACCGCTTGAAACTCGCCCACAAAGCCGTACATCCCACCCCGATGAATCCGAGTACCAGAAAGTAGCCGTAGTGCCAGGTCAACTCCGGCATGTTCTCGAAGTTCATCCCATAGATCCCGGCCACCGCGGTGGGGAATGCCAGAATCGCCGCCCACGCTGCAAATTTTCGCTGCACCACGCTCTGGCGTGAGGCTTCCAGCAGCACCCCGATTTCAATGGTCTGGCTGGCGATGTCCGCCAAGGTGGCCAAGTCTTCCATTTGCCGCGTGACGTGGATCTGCACGTCGCGGAAATACGGTCCCATGTTCTTGTCGATAAAGGGGAAGTCCAGCCGCTGCAGCTCCTCGCTGATCTCTACCATGGGCGCTGCGTAACGACGCAGGCGCAATACATCGCGGCGCAAGCTGTGCAGGTTCTGGATGTCTCGCTCATTCAGGGCGCTGCACAGCACGTTGCGCTCCAGCTCATCGATCTCGGCGTGAATGGCTTCACCCACCGGTTGGTAGTTTTCGATCACGAAATCGAGGATGGCGTAGAGCACGAAATCTTCGCCGTGCTCCAGCAGGATAGGACGAGCCTCACAGCGCTGTCGGACGTGGGCGTAGGAGGCTGAATGACCGTTGCGAGCGGTGATGATGTAGCCCTTGCCGGCAAAGATATGGGTTTCGATGAACTGCAGCTTGCCGTCCTTGCGTATCGGCGAATACGTGACGATAAACAGCGCATCGCCAAAGGTCTCCAACTTGGGCCGGCTGTGTTTCTCCATGGCGTCTTCGATGGCCAATTCGTGCAGGTTGAATTGACGCTGCAGGTTGGTCAGCTCCAGGGCACTGGGCTCTTCGAGACCGATCCATACAAAATGACCAGGCTTGGCAGCCCAGGCGCTGCCTTCGTCGAGGGTTATGTTGGTGATTTTCTTACCGGCGCTGTAAACCGCAGCAGCAACGACTCTACCCATAATGGTGGTTCACTTCTTATTGGAAATGGCAGTGGCAGGCAGTGTTCAGCTTAACGCGCCCTGTAGCATGAGAGTCAGCAAAATCTGCGGAGTTCGGCGGCAAAAGAAAACCCGCCGAGGGGCGGGTTTTCCATTACGCGGCTTGTAACTGCTGGTCCATTGTCGCGATGCATTCGCGCATCTGCTCACGGCATTGGGCGATGAGCCGGGGCATGTCATCCATGCTCAATCCGGCCGTCGGAATCGCCGGCAACGAGCGTATGAGGATGTCACCGCTGCGCCAGCGATTGAGGCGCATGTGCTTGATGTAGCTGCTGACGCACACCGGAATAATCGGGACTCCGGCGGCGATTGCCATCTGGAATGCGCCTTTCTTGAAAGGCAGCAGATCCTCGCCCAGATTGCGCGAGCCTTCCGGAAAAACCCAGATCGAGGTGTCCTCGTGCTGCAACGTATGGGTGGTGGTCAGCATTGACCGTCGTGCCTTGATCGCGTTGCCACGGTCGATCAACACATTGCCCGCCAGCCAGAACAACTGCCCGAACAGCGGCACCCATTTCAGGCTCTTCTTGCCGATGCACACGGTGCGGCGCGGCACCACGTTGCCGAACATGAACAAGTCATAGTTGGATTGATGGTTGGCGATGATCACGCAGCCGTTGGGTTTGTCCACTAGCGTGTCGACCTGCGTCCGGACCCGCAGGCGCAAGATGCACATGGCCGGCAATGCGTACAGCCTTGCGCATAAACGGCTGTTGTCCGGATTGAACGGTCTGCACAGGCCCAGAATCACCCCGAGCACACCCGCCAGGACAAAGTGCAGGCCCATCAACAACATACGCAATACAAACAGCATCTACAGGCCCCATCGGGACAAAAGGTGGCGCAGTGTACGGATGTGCACTGTTTTCGGCAATTGCCCCTATAGAGGTCGGAAATGGACGATGTTTAAGCGCATGTTTCCACATTGCGTGAGGGAAGCGGCCTAGAGCGGTTGTGGACTTTTAAACGGCGCGCGTAGGAAAAAGCCCCGCTCTAGGGGAGGGGGCATCTGTGGCGAGGGAGCTGCTCCCGTAGGAGCTGACGAGCGGAGCGAGGCTGCGATCTTTTGATCTTTCGCTCCGGACTCAATTGGTAATGGAAAGATCGCAGCCTCGCCCCGCTCGACAGCTCCTACAAGCGTCAGCCCATATGTTCCTGATCCAGCAAAATCGCAGTGTCCAGTGTCTCCAGCAGGGCCTTGCGAACTTTCAGCTTGGTGTTCTTGTGGGCGGACATGTTGATTTTCTTCAACTGACGCGCTGCTTCCAGAGCTGCGCCTTGCAGTTCCTCGGCCGACACCACCTTGTCGAGGAAGCCCGCATCCACAGCGCTCTGGGGATTGAACATCTCGGCATTGATCACCGAACGGTGAAACGCCGACTTGCGCAGGCGATCACGAGCCAACTCGATACCGGCGTGGTGCATCGTCATGCCGATCTGTACTTCGTTCAGGCCAATGCTGAACGGCCCTTCCACACCAATGCGGTAATCTGCCGACAACAGCAGGAACGCACCTTTAGCCACCGCATGCCCCGGGCAAGCGACAACGACAGGGAAGGGGTGCGACAACAGGCGACGGGCCAGCGTCGAGCCGGCCGTGACCAAGCTGACTGCTTCCTTGGGACCGGCGGTCATTACCTTCAGATCGTAGCCACCCGACAGAATCCCCGGCTGCCCGGTAATGATCACCACCGCCCGATCCGCCGTCGCCTGGTCCAGCGCAGCGTTGAACGCGGCAATCACAGCCGGCGAGATGGCGTTGACCTTGCCGTTGTTCAAGGTCAGGGTCGCGATACCGTCTTCGAGATGGTAGGCAATCAAGTCGCTCATGACGCTATTCCTTGTAATAGAAGTGTCGCAGACGTTACCCACCGCCGCAGGCCAGGTAAAGCACCGTGACTGACTCACCGGTCAGCCCCAAGCCCCGTAAACAGCCTGGCCCGCCCATCCCGCCAAGCCTTCATCTATAGAGCATTGCCTATACAGCCCCGAAGATTGGCCGGTTTGCCCTGCCCCGACGGGTTTTGAATGCCCAGCCAAGCTTAACCGCATGAAAATTCTGAAAAAAACCTTTGCCATCGGAAAAGCTTTCGACTACATTAGCGCGCCTCGACAGACTGAACAGTTTGCCGAGATACGGTGAAGTGTCCGAGTGGCTTAAGGAGCACGCCTGGAAAGTGTGTATACAGGAAACTGTATCGAGAGTTCGAATCTCTCCTTCACCGCCACATTCGATATACACAAAACCCCTGGTTTCCCAAGAAACCAGGGGTTTTGTGGTTTCTGCTGTCTGCAAAAACAGCGATATCGACAATATCCGCCCAGTCCCTTCACCAAACAGCATCAGGCAAATCTGCAACAGCATCGAGCAACAGCCGCCAAGCGCATGCCGTTAAGGTTCCCCTTCATCGATTGCATTGTTGGAGAAAAAACATCATGACTACGCGGATGAGTTTGGCTTTGAGCCTTCAGGCTGTTGCTTTGTCCTGGATCGTTTCATCGAGCCCCGCCTGGGCATCGGAAACAGCGACTCATGCCAATACGGACCTGGTGCGCCAAGCGTTCATGAACTGGCAGCAGGGCAAAGGCACGGTATTCGATTTGCTGGCGCCCGGTGCCATATGGACAGTCAGCGGATCGAGCCCGGTTTCAGGCGTGTATAACAGCAAGGCCGATTTAATGGAGCAAGCCGTAAGGCCGATCAGTGCCCGGCTGGCGACGCCCATTTCTCCTACTGTCCAAAGCATTATCGCCGAGGGCGATGTCGTTGTGGTGCTGTGGAACGGTGAGGCAACGGCCCTGGATCGCAAGCCTTACCGCAACACCTACTTATGGCATATGACATTCAAGGACGGCCAGGTCACCGAGGTACAGGCCTTTCTGGACACCTACGCGTTGAACGACCTTATGCATCGCATAAAACCTGGGCAGTAAGCGCTACGTTTGCGAAACGCCGGGCACATCCATATTGATCTTGCGCCAGGCCGCTTCGGCAAAGCTGTAGACCGAAAAAGCGATCAGACCCAGTGCCATCGCCATCAAGAGCACACCGCCAGCCGGCAGGTTCTGCAGCGCGTCGAGGGCGTCTTTCATGCCGGGTGGGTCCATGGCCTTGTAGGTCGAGCCGCTGATGATCAGCAGCAGGGCGATTTCAATGAAGACGACCCCGCGGGCGATCAGACCGAAGCGCGATACCGGGCGCACATAGCGCATGACGTCTTCGTCTGCTTCAAAGTACTTCTCGAACGTCGCCTTCCACCCCTTGATGATGTGAGCGATGCCCACCCCGAAGGGCACCAGGGCGATGAGGTAGATCAGCAGGTTCGAATGGTCCCAGGACAGCAGGCGTGCCAGCAGGTCCTGGGTCTGTCCGCCACCGGAGCCGCCGGAGCTTTTCAGCCCGCTGACGAGCAGGCTCAACGCGAAGAATGCGAGCGCGCCGTTGATGAGCCCGCCCGTCAGCAAGCCTGCGCGGATCACCAGGCCCTCGAGTGCCTTGCCGTGATGATCGACGTCGCGAGTGGCCTGCAACACGCGCCATCCGGCGAAGGCGAGCAGGCCCATCACCACCAGACCCACCAGGGCGTGGCCGAAAGGTTGGCTCAATAGCGTTTCCAGGCTGCTGTGGCTGTCTTTCGGGTTGCTTGAGTCGCGAGCCGCCAGCAGGGCGAAGATGCCCATGATCAGGTAAATAACGCCTCGAGCGGCGTAGCCACCTCGTGCCAGGAAAACGAGGCTTTGGTGTGGAGACATAGGAGCAGATTCCAAAGAGGTCATACAGGAGCAGACCCCTGGCATGGCGAGTGGGTTCGATCAGTGTGATAGCGGTAGCGGCGGTGTGGATCCTGCGCTGATTTTTAGAGTGGCAGTGAATCAGTGGCGAGGGAGCTCGCTCCCGCTTGAGTGCGAAGCACTCATAGGAAGGCGACACAGATAACCTGGCCCCAAAGCCCGACGCCACTGGCTCCGTTGTCATCGGCCCGGCAGGTGTCCGGCATGCGCATCGGCATCGTCGGCATGGGCCGGGTCGGTCGCGCCGTGGCAACCCGCGCCGCCGCGTTCGGTTGTCCGATCAGCTATACCGATCTGCAACCGATGAGGGACGTGAACCACACCTTCATTGCCGACCTCAAGCAACTGGCTCGCGACAGCGACGCCTTGATCCTCGCGGCGGCCGCCGACAAGGCTGAAGCCATCATCGATGCCGAGGTGTTGCGCGCCTTGGGCCAGGGCGGTTACCTGATCAACGTGGCCCGCGGCAAACGGGTCAACGAGCCCGACCTGGTGGCGGCGCTGACCGCCGGGGAAATCGCCGGTGCGGCGCTGGATGTGTTTGTCGATGAGCCGCACGTGCCCGAGGCGTTGTTTGGCAATGAGCAGGTGGTGCTGCAACCGCACCGGGCGAGTGCGACGTTGCAGACCCGCACGCGGATGGGGGAGATGGTGGTGGCGAGTCTGGTGGACAGTTTTGCCGGGAAGGTGCCGCAGGGGTGTGTGACGGGGTGAGATGTGGAGCTTAAGGCGGTTGCGAGACGATCAAATTGATGAACTTGCTGTGTTGAGGCGCAGGTAAGGTCTCAGATGGTGTGATGGTCTGGGTTCATGCTTTTGTCTCGGAATGTGTAGGTGATTCCCCATTTAGCCCACGGCTGCCGCTTAAGTCGCCTACTTGCCATGGTGTGAGTCCCGCTGCTGCCAACACATCGAAGTTGTGAAAAAACACAACCAGAGTACCATGGGCTCAAAGACAAGGAAGCCTATGGATATACTCACGCCATCACGTTTTGACGACGCTGCAATTTTGTATCCGAACGACAAGGCTGGACTTGATCGTTGCCTGCGCATTTTGAGGATGGCTCGCCCCAAGGCGTTCGCGGACCTGCAAAAGCTTTTCGGTACGCACGGTGTCGATTTGTTCAAGCCCAGAGCCGCAATGAATTGGGTTGTGATCGAGGTAGGCGGAAATAATCTCAGGGTGATAGGGGGTGTCAACTACACCCGGCAGAAGTTCTACGTCAAACACATCTACACGCATGCTGATTACGACGTGGCCAACGCCTGGTATGCAAGGAACAAAGGGGTAAAACGATGAGCGCAGACCGGAACGATTGCCAGACCGTGATCGCAACGCTTGGTGACCTGCATGCGGTGCTGGAGCGCTTGCGCGGCGAGTTTGTGCATGGCATCGAGACCCCCGCCGACTATGAGCGTGCGACCGACTTGCTCGATGAACTCACCGACGGGCGTGAGCTGAGCAAGACCGAGGAGAAAATTCTCATTGAACTCGAGGATGAAATCCTGGCCTACCAGCGCGACTCCGACCAGTTTCGCGAATCGAATGCCGCTTTTGAGGCGACATGCACCCCTGTGCAACTGATCAGGGATTTGATGGAGACGCTCGGGCTCACCGGTTCAGATCTTCCTGAAATCGGTGATAAAACAGCGGTGTCCAAGGTGCTCAGTGGGAATCGGCCCATCAGCCACAAGATGGCGTACGCACTGGCAGAACGCTTTGCGATGGAGCCGAGTGCTTTCTTGCCGCCAGCCCCGGCAAAGGCTACGCCTATCCAAACCGTTCGTCCTCCCGCCAAGAAAACCTCAGCTCATTTCCGCTTTCGTAGCGACCCTTTGACCGCACATTCGGTTAAAGAGGTGCGTACCGGTGCATACAAAGTGGTGGTTTCGAAAGGCCGCAGAAAGACAGTTGAAGATCCGGAAAACGGCTAGGCAATCATTCTCCTCTTCCATCCAGGGGCAGCCCAGCTAATGTAACATTCACAATGAGGGTCGTTGCTCATGGCAAACATTCAGAAGGCCGCCCAGATTGGATACTCATCGCAAGCCCACACTTATGCCAAGGGGCGCCCGAACTACCCGAGTGAACTCAGTGCCTGGCTTAAACAAGAATTGGATCTTCTTCCGGGATCGGCAGTTATCGATCTAGGGGCCGGTACAGGAAAATTCACTCGATTGTTGAAGTCCATGGCGCTCGATGTCATTGCAGTCGAACCGGTTGAGGCCATGCGTGCCGAGTTTGCCCAAAGCCTGCCGGACGTCAGGATTGTGGAGGGGACGGCAGAAAGTATCCCGTTCGAATCTGGAATGGCACAAGCAGTGGTGTGTGCTCAGGCCTTCCACTGGTTTGCAAATGAAAAAGCACTTGCCGAGATTTACCGAGTGCTCAGGGCGAATGGCCGATTGGGCCTGATCTGGAACGTACGTGATGAGTCGGTGGACTGGGTGGCTGCTATCACTGATATCATCACTCCATACGAAGGCGATACCCCGCGTTTTCATACCGGATCGTGGCGGTTACCCTTCACAGGAAACTACTTTTCGACTCCTGAACTGACCTGCTTTCGATACACACATTCCGGAAGCGCCAGGGAAGTCATCATGGACCGGTTCCTGTCGGTGAGTTTCATCGCCGCCTTGCCTGCCGCCGAAAAGGCCACGGTGAGTGATCAGTTGCAGCATCTTATCGACACGCATCCCTCCTTGAGGGGGCGTGAAACTATTGATTTCCCTTATCAAACCCAAGCCTATCTGTGTCGCCGTCTGGATTGAGGACAGCGATGGAGTGGGTTGTTTTTCAAGGACACCATGATGTTTGAATAAGGACTTTCATGATGCAAACCATCCCCACATTCCAAACCCGCCGCCTCATCCTCACACCCCTTGAGCTGACGGACGCACCGGCGATTCAACAGTTGTTCCCACACTGGGAAGTGGTCCGTTACCTGGACAGTCGCGTGCCTTGGCCCTACCCCGATGACGGCGCGCTGACGTACGTGCGCGACCATGCGCTCCCCGCTGTCGCCGCCGGATGCGAGTGGCACTGGATGATCCGGATTGCCGACGATCCGCCACAACGCATCGGCAGCATCAGCCTGTACGACCAGCCTGGCAACAACCGAGGTTTCTGGCTGGCGCCGCAATGGCAGGGAAAGGGCTACATGCGCGAAGCGTGCGAGACGATCAACGCCCATTGGTTTGAAACCCTGGGACGCCCGGTCATGCAAGTGCCCAAGGCGGTGGGCAACCTGGCTTCGCGCAGGGTTTCGGAGCGCGAAGGCATGCGCATGATCGGGACTCAGCAGGGGGACTTTGTCTGTGGACGTCTGCTTAAAGAGGTCTGGGAGATGACGCGTGAGGCGTGGTTTAAAGCGAAAGCTTTATCGAACACCTGATTCCCGCGCCGCCCAGAGCAATCCATCGAGCGCGTTATTGACCCGCCAAAGGACGCCACGCGGTGGTCTGCAGATAAGGCCACTGTTTGAGCAGCAGACCGCGCGTTGTTTCTACGCCCTGCAAGGTTTCAGTGCAATTGACCATCGCGGTAAAGCTGCGAGTGGTCAGCATGAAACTCTCCGACCCTAGCGCCTGGCACTGCTCGCTGGCGCCGATGGGTTGGCAGAACATCGGTTGCATTTTCACGTCGTAGCCTTGGGCCCGAGTGAATGCCTGGAACTCCGGCATGGCAAGACGAGCCGGTGTGCCGCTCAGTGCCGGGCCTTGCCAGACGGGGGTGATAAGGCCCCTTGATGGATAGTCGCTCAGCCCCTGGACTTGCCTGGCCTCGAACAGGGCAAAGCAGAACGAAGTATTTGTCGCGTTATTGCTCGCTGACGATGCAACGGGGGCGGCCAAGGGGAGGCTCGGCGTCGGCGCGACGACTGCCGCAGGCGCAGGTGCTACCGAGGGCGTCATGCCCGATGAGTCGCCTACTTCCACCAGCACATCGATGGGAGCCCGATAACGCCACACCTTCAGCGGCGCCGCGAAACCAGGTCGAATACGGCTGGCGACAGCGGTCAGCTCGGCCGGGCTATTGACCGAAGTCCCGGCAATTTGCAAAACGATATCGCCGGCCAACATGCCTGCCTTTTCAGCGCCACTTCCTGGTACGGGTCCCAAGACCAAGACGCCACTGACAGCGGCTAAGCCGAATTGCCGAGCCACCGTCGGTGTAACAGGGGTGATGTGCAGGCCCAAGGTTCCCGACTGATTGGACGCGGGGGCGGGCATTGCCGCTGGCGTCACGGATGTCGGAGCCACCATAGCCGCGTTGGGCACAGGGGCGCTGCCGGCTGAACAGTCGCGTTGTGTGGCGACCTGTTGGATCACGAGGTTAACGGGGTCGGCGGCCATGTTGGGGTATTGTTCCCAACCCCGTTTGGTTGCCAGGAACGTTTCACAATCCATGGCGTAGTAGGTCGCCGGGTCTCTGACCTTGCGCAGGTATTCCGCTGTTTCGGCTCGCTCGGCGGCGCTGTACATGGGGTTGACGCAAGACGCCAGGAGCGGGGAGAGCACCAGTATTGCAGCAAGGCATTTTGTCGACATGGGCTTCTCTGGGGTCGTGGCGTTCAGGCGGGTCCAGGCAAGGTACTATTTGGCCATCATCCTGTCCAACCTCAAACCAAGCACTTCGTTGCCGTGATGATTGAGACGGGCGGCATCCGGGCGAACATGCATTCGATATACAACTTAAAGGCACTTTGCCATGATGCGGCACGATCCATTCGAATCCATCACTGAGAAGCGAAATGTCTGCTCCTGCCTTCAAATCAAGCACCAGGCTCGCCGTTGTACTTTCGCTCACTGCCTTGGCTGGCTGTGCCTCTGATGGTGGTCTCGGTGAGGCGGCGGTAGTCGGTGCGATGCTGCTTCCCATGGGGGGAGTGGACACCAGCGTAATGACCAGTGCCGTAGGCCTGGCGGCCGGCGCCTATGTGGTCTCCTCGGTCGCGACAGCGGACTCTGCCAGCGTCTCTCCGGCGACCTCCACCATTGCCGCGCCCCAAGGCCTGCCGCCCATTGACCTGCAAAAACTGGTGACCCGGGAAACGCCCGACCGCTATCGCTCCAAGTCCTGTGAGTACATCGAAATGTCCCTCAGCGAAGTGCCGATGTACCAGGCGAGCGCGGAGCCGGTCATGAAGCAGGTCGCCACGGCTCGAAAAGAAGCGGCCAGCCAGGTATGGCTGGAAAAAGCTTGCCAGCCCGCCAATTTACCTCGCGGCCGGATCGGCGCCAGCATCGACACCATCGATCCGAAGCGGGCCATGGCCCTGTCAATTCCCCCGGCCGGGGTTGTGGTGCTGGCGACCGTTCCGGGGAGCGGTGCGCAACAGGCCGGGATCTTGCCTCAAGACGTGATCGTGGCGGTGGATAACGGGCTTATCGCCGATTCAATCGATTTCAGGGTGGCCGTTGCAAAAGCGCCAATTGGTTCGCGGGTGAACCTGAAGGTATGGCGCAACAACGCGTTCAGCATCGTGCCGGTTCTGGTGGGGCCTGGCGGGACTCAAGTATCGATGACGCCGACGGTGATGGCGAACGGCGTAGCTGCTGCGGTTCCGGCCGATGCACTGTATTGCACCGCCGTACTGTCCACCCAGCATACTTACGGCGCTAGCGTCAGCCCGGTCAAATTGATCCCCGGAGCCGCGAGCGACATGCAACCCTCGCTCAAAAACTACATCGCCAAGGTGAAGCAGGAACAACCTGGCGTTTGGGGGGATTTCAAACTTAACAGCGCTGTTTGTGCACCGGGTGCGGTGGTGTGCATGGCCGAGGCCAAGGGGCCGAGCGGCAAGACCCAGAACGCCTTCGAGTTCTGCCACGCGACGCAAGCCAAGGCGGATGCCGAACTGGCCCAGATGCGCCAGGGCGATCCGAAGGCGGTGCTTGTTGATTGGCCTTGAGCGGCAATCGTTTTCTGCGGTTATGATCCAGCGCTTTGAAGTGCTGGAGTGCCCTGGAGGCATGCGCATGATGGGGACGCTGTGGTGCGTTGCTTAAAGAGGTGGGTAATCGGGAGTACCTGTCACCAGAGTCAACGGATGACCAGTCGACCTTTTTCTCGAACGACGCCGTCAATCTCGGCGGGTGCGCACTGCGTCACTTGCACCAGCAGACCGGATTGAGTCAACTGGACTGCGCACTGATTACTCGGGAAGCCTTGAACAATTCCGCGCTGGCGAACGAACTGCCTCCGCTGTTGCTGACACGAGTCGACTCTCCCCAGGGGGAGCTGACGTTCATGTCAACGTTCACAACCTTCGGCATGCCGCTCGACATCACCATGAGCTCATTGCGTATCGAGCATCTGATTCCTGCCGATGCCAAGACCTGGGAGGTCATGACCAAGGCATATGAGCAAGCGCAACACTCACAATGATCAAGGAAGACCCCATGCAACCGTCACTCAATCGAATCATGCTGTATGTCCGGGACGTTCAAGCGACCTGCACTTTTTATGAGCGTCACTTCGGTTTTACCAGTGAAAGAAAAGTCGATGACCGCGTCACCGAATTGAGCCCTGCAAACGGTGGCGCGATCCTCATGGTTCACCCTGCGGGGAAGGCCGTTAAAACGGGGCAAGTCACCGTAAAGCTTGTTTTTGATCTCCAGGATGTAGAAGGTTTCAAGGCAAAGTGCCTGGCCCAGGGCCTGAAGTTTGGCGCGACGCACAGGGCAGACGGTTACTCTTTTGCCAACGCCAAAGACCCTGACGGTAATTCCATTTCTATCTCCAGCAGGGCGTTTGCATGCAACTGAGCTTTCATAAGATGCATGCCAATGGCGATGACTTCGTGATTGTCGATTCGCGAAATTCGGCCAGTGCGGTGACGAGCGCCATGGCCCAGCGGATGGGGGATCGGAACCGGGGCATAGGCTTCAACCAACTCGCGGTGTTGCTCGATTGCGACGATGCCGATGCGCGGGTGATGTTCTGGAACGCAGATGGCTCCGCACTGGATGTTTGCGGCAGCGCGACACGAGGTGCGGCGGACCTGCTCATGGGCGAAGCAAATGTGACTTCGCTGGTGCTGCGCACTAACCGTGGTTTGCTTACTTGCGAACGTACCCCCACCGGCGATATTTCCGTCGACATGGGCGTGCCGCTTTTCGGCTGGTCGGACATTCCCTTGGCGCAAGAGCTGGACACCGCCATCCTGCCACTTGCCGGTAGCCCGGCCACGTGCAGCATGGGAAATCCCCACTGCACCTATTTTGTCGATGATCTGGCTGGCGTTGATATCGCGACGATCGGAGCGGCCATCGAAATCGACCCGCTGTTCCCGCTCAAGACCAACGTTCATTTTGTCCAAATCATTGATCGCACACATATTCGGTTGCGCATCTGGGAGCGCGGGGCGGGTATTGCGCTGGGGTCGGGGTCCTGTTCCTGCGGTGCGGTTGTCAACGGGATTCGTCGTGGTTTGTTAGACAGCATCGTCGAGGTTGAATGTGATGGCGGCAGCGTGACGGTGCGATGGGATGGCCTGGGCGCGGTCTTTCTCATCGGGCCGGTGGAGGCGAGTTTTTCGGGGACGATGAGTCAAGGCTGAGTGGATAGGATGAACTCCACAGAACCAGTGCCCACCGCCAATCTCCTGCGGGAGCGAGCTTGCTCGCGAAGGCGGCAGCAAGTGACATACATAGTCTTAAAGATCCCTCGCCACAGGATTATGGCGGTTTGCTTCATTTCTCCATAATGCTGAGCCACGGCCAGCGAGCCTGATAACTTTTCGCCTTCTCATCAAACAAATCCGGCTGGGGATTTCTTGGATTCATGCGAAGGACGCCTTGCTCTACATCGTCCAGGCCATAGGGCGCATAGACCTCACCGGTTTCAACATCCAGCCCGATACACGTACCCGCGATCAAGTAACGATCAATGCCATCCTTGGCCGACTGTAACTGAGGATACGGCTTGCCAAACCGCTGGCCGTACCAAAGGTGGACGCGCGCCTGGTTCTTGATCTCGATGTTGACGTCGAGGTCCTGGAACAGACGCTGGGCGGCGCTGATCACTTCATTCTCGGCCTCCCAAGACAGGTCGGGGTCGAAGTAAAAAACGTCGTAGTCCTTCACGCCCCAGGCGGGTGGGCGCTGCGACTGATGATTCCAGACGGCTTGGAACAGGCAGCCAGCCGTGAGCATGCATTGATTCAAACCGAGTGAAGGCAAGCGCGAAGTGATTTGCCCGTTGATTGGATTGGTCATTGCTATGCTGACCAAACTTTCGACCGTCAACGTCATATTCATCCTTTTGAAATCGATCCAAGCGTAGTGACTGAGCCTACATCAATTGCAATTTTCGGATAGGAACGCCCATGAATTTCTTCAAGAAACTCTTCGGTTCATCGAAAACCCCTGAAACCCAAAACGACCAGCCCGCGCCGCAGTCCCACGAGCTTGGCGACCTGACCGAGGCTGAAGCCGCCAATCTGGCCGTCCGGGAAGCTGGCGCAGCGTGCCTGGATCGTCATTGGAGCGCTGTCGGCACGGTCGAGCGGGATGTCCTTGCCTACCTGATCAGCCCGACCTTTTCCGGCGGCCCGTACTGGCCTTCGACCCGCCAGGCCTACCGCGTGGTGCGCCGTGGCGACACGATCATTCTCGCCACTGAAGGCCTGTCCGATCCGTTCGATGATACGGAAGGAATGGGCAACGGCTTCGAAATGGAGTTGTTCGTCGAAACCGCGGATATACCCGAGCATGCTTATGGCCCGGTGGGAGAGGTCGACCCTTTCAAACGCAGCTGGGCATTCGAGCTGGTGGAACACGTCGCCAAAACGGTGGCCGACGCGGGTGGCATCACCCACCAACTCGACCAGCATGGGGCGCTATCCCTTGAACTTCCCGGGCTGAGCCAATCGCATCACATGAGCGATCAACTGCCCAAACTCTTCGTGACCGATGACGACTCCACGGGCGTTCTGCTAGGCGCCCCACTGCCGGATTTCCCTACCCAACTGGATGATATGCCCTTGTCCCCGGTCAGGTTGGTGCCGGTGGTATTGATAACCGCGGCGGAACTGGAGTATGTCCGTTCCGGTGGACGAGCGGCGCGGGAAGACCTGGTGAGCCGCTTGAAGGCGGCGGGCGTTGGGCATATGAGCAGTCTGCATCGGGCGAGTGTGGTGTGAGGCCGGAGGGCTGTCGGCCAAAAAACAACCTCAGTGAATAGTTGCTTTTTTGTAAGATCGATTGATACCGCGTCCCATCCAATATCCTTTCGAGACATCAATGACTGACTATCGTGGACTTATCCTCGAAGACACCCGTGAAGGCGCCACCGACCTTGCCATCGCGCAACTGGAAGCCAGCCTGGCTGCCCGCTTGCCGGACGACTATCGCCAGTTCCTCAAGACCTGCAACGGCGCCTACCTGGAATACGATGTGCTGGCCACGCTCGCCAATGGCGATGAGGAGTTGCTCAGCTTTTCACTGTACGGGCTGGACCCGGACAAAGAGTATGAATCCAACCCCTTCGAACTGGAGCAACTGCGGGCTCAGCCCGGCTTCCCCGCGACGGGATTGTTGCCGATCGGGCGCGACGGCGGCGCGAGTATCTTGCTGCTGGATTTGCGTGAAGGGCGCCAGGACGTGGCGGCGATGGTGGCGGGCTTACCGGCCTGGACCGGGCGCCGTCAGCAGGGCGATGAGTATGTGGTGCTGGCTGACTCTTTCAATGGTTACTTGGACGCGTTGCATCTATCGCACGAGCGGATCGAGGAGCATATCAATCACTTCATCATCAGCCCTGAAAGTATTGAGGCGACGTTGGAGTGGCTGGATAAGGGAAGTCCGGGGTGGCGGGAGCGGTATCGGGAGTTGTGGAATGCGAGGGTTGTGGATCGATTGATCTGAAGCCTGATCCGATGGCTGAAACCCGATGTCCCGAATGACGCCGGTCTTCAGTCGAGACGGTCGATGGCGCGTGCAAGATTGGCCCGTGCCTGCTGCTCGAATGCGTCGAAGTACGGTGCACTCGTATAAATGCGCCCGCGCGCCAGAAAACCTTCAAGGACCTGGCGGCGCTTTTGGCGGTACGCAGGCAGCGGTACAAATTGGTACTCGCGGCGAATTTGTTGGTCGTATTCCTCGAACCGCTCGAACGCTGCCCCAAGGATCGCCAGATCCGTGTCCACCAGCACCGCTTCGTCTGCCGACGCCGGAGCAGCGTCGTGTCGCGTCACCATCACCAGCTCGTAAAGCCTTTGGCGCGTTTCATCGCCCAGGCCGTTATCACGTGCCACATCATCCAACCATTGGGCACTGCGCAGCTCGTTGTCGCTGCGAAGAGGATCGTAGATCGCATCATGGAACCATAGCGCGAGGTCGACTTCGGCGGGGGCCGGGCAGGCCGCGTTGACGAACCGGCGCACCTGAAGGCATTCCTGCAGATGCTGGAGGGTGTGGTAAGCGCGATGCGGCTCGCCGTAGCGTCGAATGAGTGCTTCGTACGTCTCTTGGGGCGCGCATCCGACGCCAAGCTCCGCCCAGACGCGAGCCCAGGCAGCGAAACCCGTGGCATCAGCCACGTCGAGGTCGGCCGGAAACAGAGCACTCCCTTCTGGCGAGTTCGTCATAGTTTCTCCTGCGTTTCGAAGCTGTCCCTGTAAATTTTCTCATTGGAAGAGAGGATGGCTCATCACATTTTTGTTTTGATGGCGCTAATGGCTGCTAGGTAAGCGCTATTTCCGATTCCGACCTGACCCCAGACCTTGCGACTCTCTCCTCCTTGACGGTCGTATTGTTCATCCGCATCCCATAGCGTCAGGATTTGGTTAGGAAATAGGTATTCATATCTTGAGAATTCATGCGAACCGGAATTGTCCGAAGCAGCCATCAGCGAAAACACGTCGATGGCAGAGTGCCTGAAGACATCGATGCCCTTGAAGACGAACGTGACGTTCGGGTTTCCAGAGACACCAATGAAGCTGACTTCATCGTTTGGTCCGTGGGAAACCTGCATGCAGGACTCGCAAAAATAATCGACGCTGTTCCGGGAATGCTCGAGCGGGAACCCAATGGCGGCCATTGCTTGCCTCGCTACAGAGCGTGCTACACCAAGACGCACAGGACCAATAGCTTCGAGCGGTAAAATTTCAAAAGCAGGCATTTCCTGGTTCCGTAAGGTGGATGGCTGGACAACAGCTCCGTTGGGGAGGGCGCGGGAGTTTTTCGGGATATTATCCGAGAATGTCAACTCGGTACGCTGTCGACCTTATCTGATATGGAAATCATTAACATGGATGCGCACGCTCTGATCGCCAGAAATTTCGTCGGGTGCGAAGCATACGAAGACGCCTCGTTCATCGGACGGTTACACGAAGCAGGACTCTGGGATCGTGACGAATACTGGCTACTGGAATGGGCACTTTATCAAATCGCAACAGAGGCAAGCTTCAGCCAAGCGCTCTCACATAGGGTGTTCGAGATATTCAGCTACAGCTTTCTGTTATTCGGGTGCCACTTTGATCGCAAGGATCTCTTCAAGATCCGAAATCTAAAAAGAAAGCAGATCTATGATTTTCGCGAGAGATTCCAGATGGTTTTTGAGGGCTTCTTCGCAGGAGAAATGCCGACACCAGCTCGCTTTGACGAACCCAATCCGTGGCTCGTAGGGGCTCGGTGATTCCGACCGGACGGGATTAATAGTCGCTGATGAGTCTGGGCGCAAAAATGGCTCCCCAGGCCTTCTTCGAACCGCTTTAAGTCAGTACCACCCGATTACAAGCTACCTTCTTTATAACCCGATGACTGCGCCAAAAACGCTGCGATCAGCGATGCAACCTGCTGCTGAATCACCCCCCGAGCACGACCACCATCACCATCGCGACAAATGATCCCATCCCCTCGCACTTCCTCCTCAAGCATTTCCTGCGCACCAGGCTTACACATCGACATGAAGCTGAAATGGCTCGCATCGCTGATCTCGACGTAACGGCTTGACGCTGGGGGCAGGCGCTTGGCCAGGTTGGCAGATTCCAACTCAGCGGGAAGCTCTTGCGACGGTACACCGGCCGCGATCACCAAGGCGGGGACCGGCAGTGCGGCCAGGCTTTTATCGGTCAGGCCCCGCGAAAGGCCCAGGTCCAATGTCACCACCGCAGTAACACGTTTATCGCGCCAATCGGCGGCCAGTTCGGTCTTTGCTTCTGAGGTGCTGGCGGGGTTCATTTGTTTGTAAACCGTGCAGCTGGATAACTGCAAATGGGCTTTGCAGTCCTGGGCGAAGCGCTCTGGATCGAAGCGAGCGCCGGCGATCTCCAGGGCGGTCCAGCCGCCGAGTGAATGGCCCACGGCTGCAATTCGATCATCGGCGACCCGACCAAATTTTTCAGGTTGAGTCGTGACCGCATCGATGGCTCGGCGCAGGTCGACGGGTCGCTGCCATAACTGCGCCGCTGCTTGGGGGCTGCGGTCATGGGTGGTGCTGCCGGGGTGGTTGATGGCTGCGACGATGTAACCCTTCTGGGCCAAGGCGCTGGCCAGCCAAATCTGGTTGCTCCAGTTACCCCTGTAGCCGTGGGAGAGCACCACCAGTGGGTGTTCGCCCGCAGTTGGCGGCGCGTTACGCACGGCGGACGCGCCGACAAACACCGCATTATCGGCGATCAGTTGCGGGGCCGCGGTGGTTGCGCTCGGGTACCAGACAACCATCTCCAGTGCGCGGCCATTGTGCGGATCCGGTAGGGTGGAAGATTGAAAACCGATGGGGGCTTCGTCAGCCAACGCGGTCGTTGTCAGGCAGGCCAACAACAGGGTGCCGAAAGCTGTTTTCAATGTCGTTCTTCCTTGATCAGACGAATGGGGTTTTCAAAAAGCACGGGCATTAAAGCTCAGATTCGAACCGTTGCGCACAACTTTCATCGACCCAAAAAACTAGCCCTCGAAAGTAAACGCCGAGGGGGCGAATCGATCGCGGGTGTCCATGCGAATATTGCGCAGCGCCACGGTTTCCAGGTGTGACGCGTAGAGCGATTCCGAGAAGTAGCTGATCAGGATGGAGCGACGGCGTGCGCCAATCGCGTTCAGGCTGCCCGCGTGCACCAGGTCCACATCGAACACCAGGATGTCACCGGCACTGCCTGAAAGCTGTACAGCGCGTGACTCGTCATTGAAGTCGAAGGGTGGCGCATCCGGCTCGGGGCGATGGCTGCCGGGGACGATCCGTGTCGCGCCGTTCTTGGGGCCGTAATCGTCGAAGAATGCCAGGGCGATGGCGATGTCGCCTGGTCGTTGGGCCGACAGATCGCGGTGCAGTGGTTGCTGGCCGCCACCGGCAAGGGGCTCGCGGCCTTCCACTTGGGAGAGGAAGAATTGCTCGCCGATCAACTCACCTGCCACCGCCAGTAGCTGGGGTAGACGACACACAGCTTGAATCCTCGAATCATCGTCCAGCATCGAATAGCGCCAGTCCATGCCACGGGGCACTGGCCATTGATCCGACGGTCGCACGCCTGCATCGAACACGCTACGCAAGTCAGCCAGCCACTCGTTCGGGATCGCTCGACGGAGCAGGGCGTAGCCGTCTTGGTGGAGTTGTGTGCGGTCAGCCATGGTTCATCCTTGTGCGGGCATTTGGAAGGCTAGCCTGTAAACCAAAGTGGGGCCACCGGACACTGGAAAACGAAGGCGACAGAGACAATCCCGGAATGTTTTGCAATTATCATCCAGCCACCATCCAAGAAAAGGACTTCACCGATGAAGCGTTTGCTCGCCTGCACCCTCCTGACACTGGCCGTCGTCGGTTACGCCAAGGCCGATCAGAGCACCTTCGAAGAAACGAACTCGTGCTCGGAAGACATCGATTGCCAAGGCGATTTCATCTGCAAAAACGGCCAATGCGACAGCCCTCAACTCCAGCGAAGCCCTGTTGCAAAAACCACCGCCAAGACTCAAGCCGCACCTCCCGCGCCGCCGGGCGTTGCCTATCAACCGCTGCCCGTCAATACCGAGCGTGCCGGACCTTTCACGACTCAGACTGAAGCGATGGCAACTGCGCTGAATTATCAATCGCGAGCGGGTGTGATGAACGTCATGGAATCCGTTGTCGAGCAGGCCGAGTACACCGGTTATGTGACGATTGAAAAGGCTTACACGTTTGGCCCGAGCAAGTATGTGCTGGTGGTTTCCACGGGCGAGGGCGGCAATGCTTGCCCTGCGTCCACTTATGTATTCAGTTTCGACACCCAGGCCGAGCGCGTTGATGGCAAGCGTGAAGTGGAGGGGTGTTCTGAGTTGGTCGAGGCCATGGCGGAAGGGAACAAGCTCATGGTCAAGAAAGAGGGCGGTGCGACTGTTGTTTATAACGGGATTGTCGAGTAGTTCAGGTCGACGATGCACCTGTGGCGAGGGAGCTTGCTCCCGCTTGAGTGCGCAGCGCTCACAAAAGGGGCCGCTGCGCAGCCCGGCGGGAGCAAGCTCCCTCGCCACAGGTTGTCGGCGGACAGGCTTATAGCGGGGAGCCTGCCGGTGCCGCATCCAATCGTCGTGCAATCACATCCATCACGTCACACCCATCACGCAGCGGGATGCAGCAAAGTTGTGCCAGATCTTGCAAGGTCGCGGGATCGATGGTCAGTTCATCACGCATCGCCAGGTTCTCCAGGAATTGGGTGGCGGCACGGATTCGATAAGCGGCTGAGTCGAGCAGGATGTGTAGCGGGGCGGTGGTATCGACGTAGAGGGGTTGGTCGTCGGCGTTGCTGGTAAGGCTCATGTATCGGTTCATATCAATTCCTTGTGTCATGAATGAACTGCCACACTCTGTCGCCAAACAAAGGGTGACAGCTGTACGCAGGTTGGCGAACCGGAGACACAAGGAGCCGGCAGACCCGAAGGTCTCCCGCGCACAGCTGCCATAAAGCAGTTTCTGTGAGCACGAGTGTGCTTCTACCACAGCAGAAAGCACCGTTGCACTTGTATCAATCGAGTCGCCAAACCCGGTCGCCATTTGGGCGACGCCAAAACTATAGACGTCACCGCAAAAAATACGCAAGGGATTGATAGCGAAGGGGTTTCCCAATCATATGTAGGACGTTGCCATCGTCGTAAGCATCCGAGCTGTACGTCTTACAACTTGGCAGTCTCCTTCCCTACATCAAGCCCATTCCCAGCGATTTGTAAGACATTTCTGTAGCCTAACCCCCGATTTCCGCCCTTCACCCCCCATTTGCCCCCCGACGCCTCCCACAATCCAATCGCGCATTCCCACCCGTCGCGGGATAATACGGCCCTGCCTGGGGTCACAAGCGTTTCCCCCCTCGTTGGTATTGGCGTCTCAGAAGGATCGAACGCAATGACAGATTGGCTTCAGAGCTCTGGAGAAATGGCTGAACGGGTTCGGCGCCATCCTTGGGGGGACACGCCGCTTGGGCCGCCTTCGCAGTGGCCTGATGTGTTGAAGACCACGGTGGCGCTGAGCCTCGCCTCGCATTTTCCCCAGGCTATCGTCTGGGGGCCGGACCTGATCACGTTGTACAACGATGCGTTCCTGCCGATCCTCGGCAGCAAGCCCGAGGCGCTGGGGCGGCGGTTCGATGAGGTGTGGCGGGAGGTCTGGAACGATATCGGGCCGATCGTGCGCGCGGCCTTCGATGGGCAAGCCACTTATATAGAGAACTTCCCCCTGGTCATCGAGCGCGGCGGCGGTCCTGAGCAGGCTTACTTCACGTTCTGTTACAGCCCCATCCGTGACCAGTTCGGCACGGTGGTGGGCATGTTGGATACGGTCACCGAGACCACGTCCACGGTGTTCATGACCCAACGGCTGGCGGTGCTGGATGCTATCGGCAATGCCGTGGCCAACGCCACCGACCCGCAGGCCATCATGGCGACCACCACGCGGATTCTGGCGGCGCACTTGAACCTGTCCAATTGTGCCTATGCGGACATGGATGAGGACGAGGACGGCTTCACCATTCGCGGCGATTGGGCCAGGGCGGGGTCGCCCCATATCCTCGGGCATTATCGGCTGGCTGATTTTGGGCGGCTGGCCGTCGCCAACCTGCGGGCCGGCAAGCCGCTGGTGATCAACGATAACCTCAAGGAACTGGCGCCGGAGGAAGCGGCAACGTTCCAGGCCATTGGTATCGCGGCCACCATTTGCGTGCCGTTGATCAAGGGCGGGCGCTTGACCGCGCTGATGGCCATTCACGACAAAACGCCGCGGGTCTGGTCATCCAACGATCTGGCGCTGCTGATGGAAGTCACCGAGCGCTCCTGGGCCCACATCGAGCGTGCCCGTGCCGACGCTGCCGTGCGCGAAGGTTTGGCGGCCCTGGCCGAATTGAACGCGACGCTGGAAGAACGGGTCGAGGAACGCACCACGCGTTTGAAACAGACCGAAGCGGCGCTGCGCCAGTCGCAGAAACTCGAAGCCATCGGCCAGCTCACCGGCGGCGTGGCCCATGATTTCAACAACTTGCTGACGATCATCCGTTCTTCAGTGGACTTCCTGCGCATGCCCGACTTGTCCGAAGAGCGCCGGCAACGCTACATGACGGCAGTTTCGGAAACGGTGGAGCGCGCCTCCAAGTTGACCAGCCAGTTGCTCGCGTTTGCCCGGCGCCAGCCGTTGAAGCCAGAGGTCATTGATGTGGGCAAGCAAGTGCAGAGCCTGGGGGACATGCTGCAAACCGTCACCGGGGCGCGGATCCAGGTCAACGTCGAATTGTGCGATCGGCCCTGTTACATCCGCGCGGACCTGAGCCAGTTCGAGACGGCGTTGATCAACATGGCCCTCAATGCCCGGGATGCCATGAACGGTCAGGGCACGCTGTGGCTTCGGCTCAGTTGCGGCAGTGGCATGCCGCCGATCCGTGGTCATGCCGGGGCTGGGCAATCCTTTGCCGCCATTGCCCTGGCCGATACCGGCACCGGCATTGACTCGCAAGTGCTCGAGCACATCTTCGAACCCTTCTTCACCACCAAGGAAGTGGGCAAGGGCACGGGGCTGGGCTTGTCCCAGGTGTTCGGTTTTGCCAAGCAGTCCGGTGGCAACGTCGATGTTTCGACCGTGGTGGGCGAGGGCACGGTGTTCACGTTGTACCTTCCGGAAGTGGCGCCCGAGCAAAACCACGAGCCGGTCAGGGAAGAAGTCGCGCACCTGGTGCTGGAAAAGGGCAAGCGCCGGGTGTTGATCGTGGAAGACAACTTGGAGGTGGGGCGTTTCGCCAACCAGATCCTCCAGGACCTGGGCTACGAAACCGCCTGGGCGACCAACGCCGAAGAGGCGCTGGAAATGGTCGGGCCGGATGCGATGGCATTCGACGCGGTATTTTCTGACGTGGTAATGCCAGGCATCGGTGGTATCGCCTTGGCCCGGGAACTGCGCCAGCGTCGCCCGGATCTGCCGGTGGTGCTTACTTCCGGCTACAGCGAAGAGTTGGCCCACAGTGGTCATGAAGGCTTTGAGTTCTTGTCCAAACCCTATTCAGCCGACCAGGTTTCCCGGGTTTTGAACCGGACGATACTGGGCGCTGAATGAGTGTTTCCTTTTTGAAACAGTGAGTTCCACTCGTCGGCGAAGGGCTTTGTCGAATCAACAGTCTGTTGCTGACCGACTAGTCTCATTGTCGTGAAGGTCGATATTGTCAGGCAACCGGTTGTTGCCGGTATGGACCTCAATGAAAAGGGGAAAGGCAATGGGAGCATCGTACAGCGAGGAGCACGGAGCCGCGTATCCGATCAATGAAGGATTGCAGTGTGGCCAGTCGACCTACCATGCGGACTTTGGCGACGAGCCGATCAAGTCCATCAGGACGAAGGTGGCTAAAGTGCAGCGAGGTGAGAAGGCCAAGTTCTTGCCCAGGGTCCCGGTCAAGAAGTGACAGGTTCCCACCGGGCTGCGTAGGAGCTGTCGAGTGCAACGAGGCTGCGATCTTTCCCCTGTCGATTGAATCCAAAGCGAAAGATAAAAGATCGCAGCCTTTGGCAGCTCCTACGGGGAGCATTCCGGTCTTTGCGTAAATATTTTTCATATTTTCTCAACCGGCGGTTTCTTTCACGTTTCTTTCACAAGCAGGTACGTACTCTCAGCTCATCCGTTAGAAAGCAGTACCTGCCCGTTTCCCCAGCGGGCTTTTTTTTGCCTGTCATAAAATAATCCGCCGTTTCGTTGTCCAACCGTCATGGCTGACGCGTTTGGCGTACACTCGCGCCCGCGCGCACTGGCCATTTCTCCCCGATGCGGCATTCTTGAGGTTTCTATCATGCGTTTGACTTTGTCCACCTTGGTACTGGGGCTGGTGGTTGCCCAGGGCGCGATGGCTGCCGGTGACGGTACCGCTGCAGTCGGCGGCGGTCTGGGCGGTGTGTTGGGCAACGTGGTCGGCCAGCAGATGGGCGGCAGCACAGGCGCCGCGATCGGCGCGGGTGTCGGCGGCGCAGCCGGCAGTGCCGTGGGCGCGCGCAAGGGCAGCCGCACGGAAGCCGCCATCGGCGGTGGCCTGGGGTCGGCCGGTGGTTCGATCGTCGGTAACCGTCTGGGCGGCTCCACCGGCTCCACCATCGGTGCTGGCGTTGGCGGCGCAGCGGGTGGCGCGTTGGGCAGCAACCTGTCCAATGACAACGACGGTCACTCCGGCGGCAAGAAGTACAAGCATAAGCACAAGAGAAATCATCGTTAAGCGGATGCTTGCATGAAAAGACCCGGTCTCTGTGCCGGGTTTTTTATTGACCTGCCATTCCCGTGAACAGGTCCCTGAACATTTCTCAGGAACGATTACCGCCCCCCCACCTCAAATTCATACAACCATCAGCAATCGCGAGAGGTGTGCCATGACGCCGGAAACCGAAGGCAAGGAAGAAAAAGGCCCGACGGGCGTGCCCTTCATCAACGATCCGGGCCCCAACGACCCGGGCAATGAAGACCCCGGTTCCCTGATGGATGACGCCCAGGTGCCCTTGCTCGACGATGAAGACGCTGAACTCGAGGACGAATCCTACGAGTGAAGGCGCTCAAACTGATCGCCCGCGTTCCCTAGGCTGCAGGACAGGTGCGTGCACCTGTCAGGAGACTCTATGACTGCCGATTCCCCCGTTCCCGATGACGAAGAAACCCCGGAATATCCGCTGCCATCGCCCACCAATCCGTTGAGCCGCGACCAGCTCCCGCCCGATGATGAGGTGGGTGTCGAGCAGGTGCCCAGCGACGACGAAGATGTTGAAGCGACTCCGGATGATCCGGACATCGCCGGTGACGACGCCTCTGGCACGCCGAGCTGATCGACGGGCCCGCTTGTCGATTCAGTGGCACCATCGCCCCGCCACGGGTGCCAGACATCAGGTAAGTATCTTGAAAAGGAGACTCACCATGATGAAATCCAACATGACAGCGCTGACACTCGCCGGAATTCTTTCCGTCAGTTCATTGGCCGCTTTCGCACAATCTTCGAGCGGCACGCCCCCCGTGGACAAGGGCGGAATGCCACCTTCCTCGGAAATGGAAGCCGGCTCCAAGTCCGGTGCCAGCGGGAACGCCTTGCCTCCGGGTTCTATTGGCGGCGGCAATGGCGGTGATGCCAGCGGCAGCACCAGCCCCGGCACGGGCAGCGGTTCGATGAGTGGCGGCAGCACGATGGGCGGTGCCGATGCGGGCGGTGGGACCAACGGCGGAACCGGTACCAGTGACAGCGGTGGCAGCTCGGGCGGCAGTGGTTCGGGCTCGGGCGGCTCCGGCAGCTCAAGCCAGTAGCCGTCCCGTCATCATCCGACACCGATCCACCTCCGTGTTGAGAGAAAACTCGCCCCCGCTGGGTCCCATAGGCGCTGCGTAGGAGCCGTGTAGGAGCTGTGTAGGAGCTGTCGAGTGCAACGAGGCTGCGATCTTTCCCCAGACACTTAAATCTCAAGCGAAAGAAAGCGAAAGATCAAAAGATCGCAGCCTTCGGCAGCTCCTACAGTGCACAACCGAGCCGTAAGCCACTCGATTTCCCATTGCCGGTTCCAAGTCCCCTTCGTTATCCTGCTGAATCCTTTAAGGCGAACACGCTGCCCTGGCCGCACCTGAGCCATCCCTGGAATGTTGTGTTGATAACGGATCAGATGCGATGAATGCACCGCTGAAAGAGTTTGGCCCGATCAAGGCTGTGATTTTCGACATGGATGGGCTGTTGCTGGACACCGAGGGGATCTACACCGAGGTCACCTCCATCATCGCCGAGCGCTACGGGCGCACGTTCGATTGGAGCGTCAAGCAAAACATCATCGGGCGCGGGGCCACGGACCTGGCCAATTATGTCGTCCAGGCCCTGGAGTTGCCGATCACCCCCCAGGAATTCCTGGTCATCCGCGAGCCCTTGATGCGCGAGCGTTTTCCTCACGCCCTGGGCATGCCCGGCGCCGAGGAACTGGTGCGGCATCTCAAGGCTCACAACATTCCCATTGCGGTGGGCACCAGTTCGTCGAGCCCTACATTCGCGCTGAAAACCACATTGCACCGGGACTGGTTCGCGCTGTTCGATTGCATTGTGACGGCGGACGACCCGGAGGTCGGTGCGGCGAAACCGGCACCGGATATCTTCCTCACCGCCGCCCGGCGCCTGGGTGTCGAGCCCCGTGACTGCCTGGTGTTCGAAGATTCGCCGTTCGGCGTGACAGCCGCGAAAGCCGCCGGCATGACCGCCATTGCCATTCCGGATTCGGCCATGGCGGACGAAAAATACGCCCATGCCGACGGGATCATCCGCTCCTTGAAAATGTTCCAGCCGAGCCTTTGCGGTCTGCCGGAGCTGGAGTGGGCCTGACAGCGAAGGGCTGCTGCGCAGCCCCGCGGGAGCAAGCTCCCTCGCCACAATGATCGGCTCGGATCAGGCGCCAAAACCACCGTCGATGGTCAGGCTGGCGCCGGTGATGTAACCGGCTTCCGGCCCTGCCAGGTAGGCGACGAAGCTGGCGATTTCATCGACGTTGCCGTAGCGCCCGACGGCCATCAGCGATAACAGGCTGGAGGCGAAGTCGCTGTCGGCCGGGTTCATGTCGGTGTCCACCGGGCCGGGCTGCACGTTGTTGACGGTGATGCCGCGCGGGCCGAGGTCGCGGGCCAGGCCTTTGGTCAGGCCCACCAGCGCGGATTTGCTCATGGCGTAGGTCGCGCCGCCGACGAAGGGCATGCGGTCGGCGTTGGTGCTGCCGATGTTGATGACCCGTCCACCTTCGCCCATGTGCCGCGCTGCCGCCTGGGTGGCGACGAACACGCTGCGCACGTTGACGGCCAGGGTCTGGTCGAAATCTTCGAGTTTGAATTCATCCAGCGGCCCCATGGCCAGCACGCCTGCGTTATTGACCAGGATGTCCAGCCGTCCAAAAGCTTCGACGGTGGCGGCGACGGCGTTACGAACGGCGTCGGCGTCGGCGCTGTCCGCCTTGATTGCCAAGGCCTTGCCGCCCGCTGCGGTGATGCTGTTCTGCAATTCTTCTGATTTTGCGCCAGAGCTGACGTAGGTGAAGGCCACGGCGGCGCCTTCTGCGGCAAGGCGTTTGACGATGGCGGCGCCGATGCCGCGAGAACCGCCCTGGATCAAGGCGACTTTACCGTTCAGTGCTTGGGTACTCATGATGTTCTCCAAAAAGTGCCGGGGCGAAGTGCCGCGGTGATGGAGCGAGTATCAAGAAGAGGTCATGGGCTGTGTAGACCGTCATTGCTATAGTCTGTCTAAACCAAAAGTTTAGAGTGGGGCTCATGGAGACCTTCAACAGTATCGAATGCTTTGTGCGCAGCGCCGAAGTCGGCAGCTTTGCCGAAGCGGCGCGACGTTTGAGCGTGACCCCGGCGGCGGTGGGTAAAAGCGTCGCCAAGCTGGAGGCGCGAATGGGAGTGCGCCTGTTCCAGCGCAGCACCCGCAGCCTGAGGCTGACCGAAGCCGGCCAGTTGTTTCTGAGGGAAGTCGGCAGCAGTTTCAACACCATCCAGAACGCCGTCGCCAACCTGGCCAGCGCCGGTGGGCAACCGGCGGGAACGCTGAAGGTGAGCATGGGCACGGCGTTCGGTCGACTGTATGTCGTGCCGCTGCTGGGGGAGTTTCTGCGACGTTACCCGGCGATCAACCCCGATTGGCATTTCGATAACCGCCAGGTAGACCTGATCGGCCAGGGGTTCGATGCTGCCATCGGCGGTGGTTTCGAGCTGCCCCAGGGCGTGGTGGCGCGCAAGTTGACGGTGGCCCATCGGGTGCTGGTTGCATCCACGGACTACCTGAACACCCACGCTGCATTGGTGGAGCCGGAAGATCTGGCGCAGCACCAGGGCATCCTGATTCGCTCGCCACAAACCGGCCGCGTGCGTTCCTGGCAACTGACCAGCCGAACCCAGCAACACAGCCCGCTCATGCTCAAGACCCGCATGACCATGAGCGATTCGGAAGCCGACTGCGCGGCCGCGGCCCAAGGGCTGGGCATCGGGCTGGTGAGCATGCCGGTGGCCGTGCCCTATCTGGAGTCCGGCGCGCTGCAACGGGTGCTGCCGGACTGGTACATCGATGACGGCAATATCTCCATTTACTACGCCGAGCATAAGTTGCTGCCGGGCAAGACCCGGGCGTTCGTGGATTTCATCATCGAGCAGTTTGCCGAGCAGGGGTTGGCGCGGCGGTTCAGTGCGGTTTGAGTTTGGCTCTGGACCGCGTTGGCCTCAATCGCGAGCAAGCTCGCTCCCACAGTTGGAGGGGCTGATCAGCAGTTTCGTGAACACCATAAACCCTGTGGGAGCGAGCGTGCTCGCGATTCAAGGCACCTCGGTCCAAGCCTGTGAACTCACCGCCCAAACCGCCCCGGCCAGCCAATGATGGTCTTGGGCCGAGGCGTGGCGTAGGTGCGTACTTTCGAGGTCGACAACCCCAGCCGCACCAGCGACTCGGCAATGGTCACCGCCGCCGTCACGCCATCGACCACCGGCACCCCGGTGCGCTGGCGGATCTGCTCATCAAGCCCGGCCATGCCGCCGCAGCCCAGGCAGATCACTTCGGCCTTGTCCTGGCTGACCGCCAGTTCGGCCTGGCGCACGATGGCCTCGACCGCCCGTTGCGGGTCTTGCTCCAGTTCCAGTACCGCCAGGCCGCTGGCCCGTACCGAGGCGCAGCGGTCAAACAGGCCGGACAGCTTGAGCCGGTCTTCGATCAGCGGCACGGTGCGGTCCAGGGTGGTGACCACCGAATAAGCGTGGCCGAGGAACATGGCGGTGCTGGCGCCGGCATCGGTGATATCCACCACTGGCACGTTCAGCAGTTCTTGCAGACCTTCGCGGCCATGCTCGCCGTAGCCGGCCTGGATCACTGCGTCGAACGGCTGGTCGTAGGACATCACCCGGTCCATCACCGCAATGGCCGCCAGGTAGCTTTCAAAGTTGCCCTCGATGGAATCGGCACCGAAATGCGGCGTGAGCCCGACGATCTCGGTGCCCGGCGCAGCCACGGCCTGGGCCTGGCGGGCGATGGCCTGGGTGATGGATTCGGTGGTGTTGACGTTGACCACGAGAATTCGCATGAGCTGTCCTCCTTGATGCATGAAAGTAAGCGGCCCGTACCGGTCGGGCCGTGACGGATCAATGATGAACGTTATCCACAGCGATGGATTCGCCGCTGACGTCCTCGTAATACGGTTCGCGCTTGGCGATGATCAGGTACAGCAGCCCTGCAATCGAAGCGCCAATCAGCCAGGAAAAGGGTGAAACGGCTTCAAAGCCGGGCACCAGGGCCAGGATGATCGCGATCAGCGCGGCCGGAATGAACGCCGCCACCGCACGCAGGTTGACGCCCTTGCTGTAGAAATACGCACCGTTTGGGTCCTCGCTGTACAGTTGCGGCACGTTGATGCGGCCTTTTCGCAGCAGCCAGTAGTCGACCATGATCACCCCGTACAGCGGCCCGAGCAGGGCGCCGAGGCCGGACAGGAAATACACGATTACCAGCGGGCTGTTGTACAGGTTCCACGGCAGGATCAGCACGGCAATGGCGGCGCTGATCAGCCCGGCGCGGCGGAAGGTCAGGTATTTGGGTGCCAGGTTGCTGAGCACGAACGCCGGGGCGACGAAGTTGGCCATGATGTTCACCGCCACGGTGACGATCAGGAAGGCCAGGCAGCCCAGCACCAGAAGGAACGTGTTGGGGATCGAGGCGACGACCTGGGTCGGGCTTTCGATGATTTGCCCGTTGATCTGGAACTGCGCACCGCAGAGCAGGATGGTGATCCCGGCAAACACCAGGATGTTCACCGGCAGGCCCCAGAAATTGCCGACGATGATGGTTCGGCGGCACGGCGAGGAGCGGGCGAAGTCGCAGAAGTTGAGGATCAAGGTGCCGTAGATCGACAGCCACAGCGCGCCGCCGGCAAAGATATTGCGCCACATTTCGCCACCGGTCAGCGGCTCGCGGATCGACCAGGCAATGGTGGCGCCGGCCTGGGTATACATCCAACCGGCCAGGGCCGCGACGGTCACGAGGATCACCGGACCGGCGAAACCTTCATAACGGCGCACCGTCTCCATGCCGTAGGCCAGGATCACCAGTTGCACGAACCAGATCGCCACGAAACACACCCAGCCCAGGCTCGACAGGCCCAGGATCGAGTCGCGATCGTAGTCGGCGAAGCCCGGGTGGATCGCCACCAGCAACACGCGGAACACCACCGACGCCAGGTAGGTCTGGATCCCGAACCAGGCAATCGCAATGACCGCCCTGATCAACGCAGGAATTTGCGCGCCGTGGATCCCGAAGCTGATCCGGCTGATCACCGGGAACGGTACGCCGGTCTTCTGCCCCATGTAGCCGGACAGGTTCATGAAGCCATACACCAATGCCGCGCCTATCCCCAGGGACAGCAAGATCTGCCAGCCACCCAACCCCAGGGCATAGAGGCCGATGGCGAAGGAATAGTTGGCAATGTTGTGCACGTCGTTGGTCCACAGGGCAAAGATGCTGTAGCGGCCCCAGCGGCGACCTTCGGCCTTGGTGGGCGCCAGGTCCTTGTTGTGCAGCCGCGGGCTCAAGGCCAGGGACGCTGCGGCGTTGTCATCGGGGGCAGGGGTGGAGGAGGGCAGATCCAGCGCGATGTTATTGGAGAGACTTGTACGCATTCCGGCAGGCTCCTGATTCTCGGCGCTGCGATGACTGTGCATGAGCGCGGGGCTCGACAAATCTTCGTCGCGGCGGGCGAGCATCATTGGTTACGGGGCATCTGCAGCCTGTACGGGATAGGGCGCTTCAGGCTTGCGGATCTAAAGTGTGTGTATGTTTTATGAATGTTGTATACAAAACACTTGTCGACTCAAGCCAGATTTATGCCACTTACGGATCTATCCAAGGTGACGCTAATTTCGTTTCGTTATGGTCTTTGAGTAACTAGCTGAAATACGGCGATTTAAAGCTGACCGTTTAAACAGGTATTTATTTTTTGGCGAACGCCAGTGGAGGAAGGAGGCCAGGTGGAGCGGGGAATTGGGTGTAACTTTTCGGGGCAGTGACGACATAAGTGCACACAAAAATGCCACTTGTGGTGACATTTTTGTGTACAGAGGACGACGACCGCTTAGACGGTCTTGGATTTGGCAATGATATTCCCAGCGTGCAGCCCGCATTCTTTCTGCGTGGCTTCTTCCCACCACCAGCGACCTTCGCGTTCGTGCTGATTCGGCAGCACCGGGCGGGTGCAGGGTTCGCAGCCGATGCTGATGAAGCCGCGTTCATGCAGGCTGTTGTAGGGCAGTTCCAGCATGCGGATGTAGCCCCAGACTTCTTCGCTGGTCATCTGCGACAGGGGGTTGAACTTGTACAGGGTGCGCTCGGGGGTGGAAAACGCCGTGTCGATTTCCAACACGGTCACCTGGCTGCGGGTGCCGGGGCTCTGGTCGCGGCGCTGGCCGGTGGCCCAGGCACGGACATCGTTCAGCTTGCGGCGCAGCGGCTCGATCTTGCGGATGCCGCAGCACTCGCCGTGACCGTCCTTATAGAAGCTGAACAGGCCTTTTTCCTTCACGAAGGGTTCAAGTTTCGTGTAGTCCGGCGAGACCAGTTCAATGTCGATCTTGTAGTGCTCGCGCACCTGATCGATGAAGCGATAGGTCTCCGGGTGCAGGCGACCGGTGTCGAGGCTGAACACCTTGACGTTCTTGTTCAGTTTCCAGGCCATGTCCACCAGCACCACGTCTTCGGCACCACTGAACGATATCCACAGGTCGTCGCCGAACTCGGCGAAGGCCAGCTTGAGGATGTCCTGGGGGGACTTGTTGGCATAGGTCGTGGCGAGTTCCACGACGTCGAACGATGGGCTCATCAGGGCGGTTTCCTACAGGTCGGTGGCGCTGGGCGCTCTATATGGGGCTGATGGTAACAAAAGCTGTCGGGGCTGGCGCGCTCCTGTGCGTTGCGCGGGCACTGGCGAATGGCTAGAGTCGGCAGGCCTTTTGTCCGCTCAACCGATAAACATCAGAAAAAATGGGAGTGTCTTGTGGAAATTGCCTGTCTCGACCTGGAAGGTGTGCTCGTCCCGGAGATCTGGATCGCCTTCGCCGAAAAAACCGGGATTGAATCCCTCAGGGCAACCACTCGGGACATTCCCGACTACGACGTGTTGATGAAGCAACGGTTGCGCATCCTTGATGAGCATGGCCTCAAGCTCTCCGACATCCAGGAAGTCATCGCCACCCTCCAGCCGCTGGACGGCGCCATCGAATTCGTCGACTGGCTGCGCGAGCGCTTCCAGGTGGTGATTCTTTCCGACACGTTCTACGAATTTTCCCAACCGTTGATGCGCCAGCTGGGCTTCCCGACTTTACTCTGCCATCGCTTGATTACCGATGACAGCGGGCGGGTGACGGGGTACCAGTTGCGTCAGAAAGATCCCAAGCGCCAGTCGGTTCTGGCTTTCAAGAGCCTGTACTACCGAGTGATTGCGGCGGGCGATTCTTATAACGACACCACAATGCTGGGCGAAGCCGACGCCGGGATTCTGTTCCATGCGCCGGAGAACGTGATCCGTGAATTCCCGCAATTCCCGGCGGTGCACACGTTTGCCGAGTTGAAGCAGGAATTCCTCAAGGCTTCGAACCGCGATCTCAGCCTGTAAACCAGAGCGGGTTGATCGTTCCCACGCTCCGCGTGGGAATGCCGCCCCTTGGACGCTCTGCGTCCGCTTGTGACGCAGAGCGTCACTAAATGCATTCCCACGCGGAGCGTGGGAACGATCAGTGAGGCCTAGGAGTTGTTCGGAGGTTCTGCAAGGTTTCCAGCAACACCCGAACCTTGGTAATCGACTCCTGATACTCGGCCTCCCAGTCCGAATCCGCGACAATCCCGCCGCCGCCCCAGCAGCACACCTGCCCATCCTTGACCAGCAAACTGCGGATGGCGATGGAGCTGTCCATTTCCCCGCGCACGTCCAGGTACAGCAATGAGCCGCAATACAGCCCGCGCCGGGTCGGCTCGAGTTCGTCGATGATTTGCATGGCGCGGATTTTCGGCGCGCCGGTGATCGAACCGCCGGGGAAGCTGCCGGCGATCAGGTCCAGGGCGTCCTTGTCGTCGGCCAGTGCGCCGGTCACGCTGCTGACCAGGTGATGCACGTTCGGGTAGCTTTCCAGGCTGAACAACTCTGGCACCCGCACCGAGCCGATACGGCAGGTGCGGCCCAGGTCGTTGCGCAGCAGGTCGACGATCATCAGGTTTTCCGCCCGGTCCTTGGGGCTGGCCAGCAGCTCGGCGGCGTGGGCCGCATCTTCCTCGGGCGTTGTGCCGCGGGGGCGGGTGCCTTTGATCGGCCGGGTTTCCACCTGGCCTTCGCTGACTTTGACGAAGCGCTCCGGGGACAGGCTCAGCACCGCGCCGCCCTCCGGCAGGGTCTGGAAGCCGGAAAACGGCGTCGGGCAAGCCGCCCGCAACGCCTGGTAAGCGGCCCAGGCATCACCCTGGCAGGGCGCGCGGAAGCGTTGGGCAAAGTTGACCTGATAGCAGTCGCCGGCCTGGATGTATGCCTGGATACGTTCGAACGCCTGTCGGTAGGCTTCGGCACTGAGGTCCGGCGTCATCGGGCCTTCAAGGCTGAACGAGGGAGCGGTTGCGGTGGTCGGTTGGCTGAACAACGCGATCAGGCGCTGGCGTTCGCCTTCGCCACAATGGGGATGGAACACCAGTTGGCTGGTGCCCGCCTGGTGATCGCTGATCAAAGCCCAGTCGTACACGCCAAAACGCGCGTCGGGCAGTTGCAGGTCGTCCTGGGCGTGGGACGGCAGGGTTTCGAGGTGTCGGCCGAAGTCGTAGCTCAAGTAGCCGATCAGGCCGCCGGCGAAGGGCAACTGTACCGTGGCCGGCAGCGCCGCATCGCCCAGTTGCGTCAGCTGGATGCGCAGGCGTTGCAGGAAATCGCTGCCGCTCTCGTTCGGCAACACCGCCAATTGTGCCAGCGGCCAGGCGCTGAGCAGATCGTAACGCCCACGCTCGGCACTCGGCCGGCCACTGTCGAGCAGCACGCTGCCCGGGGCATGACGGATCGCCGCGAAATACTCGGCGGGATTGGTACGGTAGGGCAGCGGGTGTACGGAGCAGGTTGGCATGGGCGGGGCGGGTCAGCCATTCAGGCGGGGGAGCGATTGTAATCCCCTGTAGGATTTGCTCCTAGGGGGATGTCGGAGATGAGCACGTCTGGGGCTGTCGAAGATGACTGGGGGGAAACATTTGTGATGAGAACATTCTGTGGCGAGGGGATTTATCCCCGCTGGGTTGCGTAGCAACCCTAAAATCTGCCACCCCGGTACATCAGGTTGGTTGCATCTGCCTGTTTGGGGTCGCTTCGCAACCCAGCGGGGATAAATCCCCTCGCCACAAGTCCACAATGTCCCCGGTCCAAACAATTTGCAGTGTGCAGGTTTAGAGAGATCACCCTTCAACCGGCGGAATATGCCCAAACAACTCCTGGGCAAACGCCACGCGTTCTTCCGCGGTTTCGATAACGCCCCGTTCCTTGAGTTCTTCCAGGCGGGCTTCCACCGCGTGGGTGCGCAGGGTCAGGCCGCAGTCGTTGGCGATCTGGATGTTCAGGCCCGGTCGGGCATTCAGTTCCAGGATCAACGGCCCTTTCTCCTGGTCCAGCACCATGTCGACGCCGATGTAGCCCAGCCCGCACAGTTCATAGCAACCGGCGGCCAGTTTCATGAAACCGTCCCAGTAGGGCAGTTGCACGCCGTCCACCGCGTTGGTGGTGTCGGGGTGTTTGGTGATGATGTTGTTCAGCCAGGTGCCGCGCAGGGTCAGGCCCGTGGCGAGATCGACGCCCACGCCGATGGCGCCCTGGTGCAGGTTGGCCTTACCACCGGACTGCCGGGTTGGCAGCCGCAGCATGGCCATCACCGGATAGCCCATCAGCACGATGATGCGGATGTCCGGCACGCCCTCGTAGCTGATGCTCTTGAAGATCTGGTCCGGCGTCACGCGGTACTCGATCAGCGCCCGGTCACGGTGTCCACCCAGGGAATACAGGCCCGTGAGGATGCTGGAAACGTGGTGCTCGATTTCTTCATGGCTGATGATCTTGCCGGACACCGTGCGGTAGCGGCCTTCGAAGCGGTCGGCGATGACGATGATGCCGTCGCCGCCCGCGCCCTGGGCCGGCTTGATCACGAAGTCGGTGCGCCCGCCGATGATGTCGTCGAGCTTGTCGATTTCTTTCTCGGTGGAGATCACCCCGTACAGCTCCGGCACATGGATGCCGGCGGCAATCGCCCGTTCCTTGGTGATGATCTTGTCATCGACGATGGGGTACAGGCTGCGCTTGTTGTACTTGAGCACGTAGTCGGCGTTACGCCGATTGATGCCCATGATGCCCCGCGCTTCCAGGGCCTTCCAGGTCTTCCAGAAGCCGAACATCAGGAGTCTGCCTTGAGGAAGGCCTTGAACCGGACCAACTCGGTCAGGCGGTAGCCGCGATAACGTCCCATGGCCAGCATGAAGCCCACCAGGATCAGCAGGATCGCCGGGAAGGTGAACACGAAGTACACGAGTTCCGGCACGCTCATGATCAGGTGCGCCAGGGACGCGGCGAACAAGGTGCCGATGGCGACTTTCATCGCGTGGCCGGCGCCGCGTTCTTCCCAGGTGATGGACAGGCGTTCGATGGTCATGGTCAGGATCACCATCGGGAACAGCGCCACCGACAAGCCGCGCTCCAGGCCCAGCTTGTGGCTGAACAGGCTGATGGCGGCGATCAGCACTACCACGAACGTCAGCACCACCGAGAGCCTTGGCAGCATCTGCAGCTTGAGGTGCTCCAGGTACGAACGCAGCGACAGGCCCAGCGTGGTGATCACCGTGAACAGGATGATGCCGAAGCCCAATTGGGTTTCACGGAAGGCCAGGGCGATCAGCACCGGGGTAAAGGTCCCGAGGGTTTGCAGGCCGATCAGGTTGCGCAGGATCAGGATCACCAGCACGCCGATCGGGATCATCACCATGATCATGAAGGTTTGCTGGGTTTGCAGCGGCAGGCCGTAGAGCGAGTACTCGAGGAAGTTGGCGTCGGTGTTCTCGTCCGTCAGCTTGGCCAGGCGGATGGCGTTCATTTCGCTGTTGTTCATGCTGAAGGTGACGGTGGCTTTCTTGCCGCCATCGACGGTGATCAGGTTTTCATCGCCGGTCCACCACAGCAGGCGGTCGGTGGGCAGGCCCTGTTCGCCGGAGTCCGGGTTGAAATACAGCCAGTCGGTGCCGTTGAAGCTGCGCAGCCACAGTTCGGGCGTCTGCGGCTGATCGGCCACCAGGCGGATGGTGTGGACCTTTTCCACCGGCACGTGGGCGATGGACAGCACCAATTCGACGATGCGCGCCTTGTTGGCCGAGGAAGGATCACCGGCCAGCAACAGCTTGACGTTGTCGTCGTTGAGGTTGTTGACCCGCTTGATCGCTTCGCTGATGAACGTCTCGACGTCGGCCGAATGTTGGCGGATCGGCGCAAGCAGGGCTTCGGCGGCCAGTTTCTCCGGGCCTTCGACGGCGATGCTGTCGCGGAAGGTCGGGCCCTTGACCTTGGTTTTCTCGGCGCTGTAGCGCTTGGTCAGTACCAGGCGGTAATACAGGGTCTGGTTACCCTTGGCGCGACGGGCTGACCACGTCACTTTGCGGTTACCGTCGACCCGGTTCACCGCCACGCCGTAATTATTGGAAATGAAACTCTCGTTGAGACTCACGTAGTCGCGGCTCAGGGGCGGCACGAACATCTGGATCTTCACCGGATCCTTGGCGTTGGGCACGAATTCGACCTTGGCGTCGATGTTCCACAAATCGTCGGTGGCGTCTTCGGTGACCGGGATGCCGAGCACGAAAATCTGATAGGCCGTCACCGACAGGCCCAGCACCACCAGGATGGCGATCAGCATTTTCAAATGGAGGGTAAGGGAGCGCATTGGAATTACTCTGCGGTTTGAGCGGCATTGGCGCAGGCGGGTTTGCCGGCAGCGTATTTAAGACTGGGGTCGACCAGCGCGTCGAAGCGTTTGAGCGCCTCGGAGCCGATCAGCAACGGGTATTGGAAGGCGCTGCGGTCGGTCAGGTTCACTTCGATGCTGCGCAGGGCCGAGCCCATGCAGATGTCCAGTTCGATGACCGGCCGGGCCGTGTATTTCTTGCCTTCTTCCGGGTCGTAGTCACCGGCGCGGCGCTTGATCTTGCTGACCCGGGCCAGCGGACGTTCGATGGGGTGCGAGTGGGCTGCGTCGATGGCCAGGTAAAAACGCACCCAGGATTCGCCATTGCGCTTGAAGCGCTTGATGTCCCGGGCGCTGAGGGAGGCGGTCTTGGCGCCGGTGTCGAGCTTGGCGGCGACCTCCAGGTCGATACCCTGCAGGGCGGCGTATTCGTTGAGGCCGTACACGGTTTTTTCACCCGCCACGGCAAGCCCCGGCAGGCACATGAAGTAGAAAGCGGCAGATAAGGGCTTGAGTGTCATAGATCCTGGTGCGCAGCGTTCCGTTTATCGGTTCAGGCCCTGGCATTACTGCACAAGCTCCCTAGGCAGCCTTTCTCTAATAAAAGGAGAGCGGCGAATAACCGCGGCATTCTAGCACGGTGGTTTTCTGACGCCACCGCTGGCCGGAGGCTACGAGTCTTCATGCAACAAGGTTATCTCCAGGGCGTTTATTAGACGATTGTCGACAATGTTGATTTTTGTTTTGACGTAAAGGTCGTATTTGGTTAGTTTTTGCCATATTGATTTTCAAGGTGTCGACAATATGCTCGATCAGCTCGAAACCCCGGTGATGGTCCAGGACGACTCGGAGACCCTGTCCGAGAACGTCTTCCGGCGTATTCAGGCCGCCATCGTCAAGGGCGAGATCGCCCCCGGCAGCAAGATCTCCGAGCCTGAGCTGGCGCGTACCTACGGCATTAGCCGCGGGCCGCTGCGCGAGGCCATTCACCGCCTGGAAGGCCAGCGCCTGCTGGTGCGGGTGCCTCACGTCGGTGCCCGGGTGGTGTCGCTGAGCCACGCCGAACTGCTGGAACTCTACGAAATCCGTGAATCCCTCGAAGGCATGGCCTGCCGCCTGGCGGCCGAACGCATGACCCTGGAAGAAATCGACGAACTGCGCCGGGTGCTGGAAACCCACGAGCGCGATGCGGCGTTCCAGGCCGGTGTCGGTTATTACCAGCAGGAAGGCGATTTCGACTTTCATTACCGGATTATCCAGGGCAGCGGCAACCGCACCCTGACGCAGATGCTGTGCGGCGAGCTGTACCAACTGGTGCGCATGTACCGGATCCAGTTCTCCACCACGCCCAACCGTCCGCGCCAGGCCTTTGCCGAGCACCACCGGATACTCGACGCCATCGCCGACCGTGACGGCGAACTGGCTGAATTATTGATGCGCCGGCACATCGGCGCCTCCAAACGCAATATCGCGCGTCATTTCCAGGACAGCGCCGCCACTGAACGAGGTGAGTCATGAGCAACAGCACTCCAGGCCAGCGTTTCCGCGATGCGGTCGCCAGCGAGCATCCGCTGCAAGTGGTGGGCACGATCAACGCCAACCACGCGCTGCTGGCCAAGCGCGCCGGTTTCAAGGCGATCTACCTGTCGGGCGGCGGCGTGGCGGCCGGTTCCCTCGGCGTGCCGGACCTGGGCATCACCGGCCTGGATGACGTGCTGACCGACGTACGGCGTATCACCGATGTGTGCGACCTGCCGCTGCTGGTGGACGTGGACACCGGCTTCGGTTCCTCGGCGTTCAATGTGGCGCGCACGGTCAAGTCGATGATCAAGTTCGGCGCCGCGGCGATTCATATCGAAGACCAGGTCGGTGCCAAGCGTTGCGGCCATCGTCCGAACAAGGAAATCGTCTCCCAGCAAGAGATGGTCGACCGCATCAAGGCCGCCGTCGATGCCCGTACCGATGACAGTTTCGTGATCATGGCCCGTACCGATGCCTTGGCGGTGGAAGGCTTGGAATCGGCCCTGGACCGCGCCGCCGCGTGCATCGAGGCCGGTGCGGACATGATTTTCCCCGAAGCCATCACCGAGCTTGAGATGTACAAGCTGTTCGCCAGCCGCGTGAAAGCCCCGATCCTGGCCAACATCACCGAATTCGGCGCGACCCCGCTGTACACCACCGAACAGTTGGCCGGTGCCGACGTGTCCCTGGTGCTCTACCCGCTGTCGGCCTTCCGGGCCATGAACAAGGCGGCCGAGAACGTCTATACCGCGATCCGCCGCGACGGCACGCAACAGAACGTCATCGACACCATGCAGACTCGCATGGAGCTTTACGATCGCATCGATTACCACACCTTCGAGCAGAAGCTCGATGCGTTGTTCGCGGCGAAAAAATGAAAAGATCGCAGCCTCGCTTCGCTCGACAGCTCCTACAGAGTTGGGCCGCGTAGGAGCTGTGTAGGAGCTGTCGAGTGCAACGAGGCTGCGATCTTTCCCCCCCATTCTCTACAAATCTAAAAAATGGAGACAGCAAATGGCCGAAGCAAAAGTACTCAGTGGCGCCGGGCTCCGTGGCCAGGTGGCCGGGCAAACCGCATTGTCCACCGTGGGCCAATCGGGTGCCGGCCTGACCTATCGCGGCTACGATGTTCGCGACCTGGCGGCAGATGCGCAATTCGAAGAGGTGGCCTACCTGCTGCTGTACGGCGAACTGCCGACCCAGGCACAGTTGGACGCCTACACCGGTAAGCTGCGCCAGCTGCGCGACCTGCCCCAAGCCTTGAAGGAAGTGCTGGAGCGCATTCCCGCCGACGCCCACCCGATGGACGTGATGCGCACCGGCTGCTCGTTCCTGGGCAACCTGGAACCCGAGCAGGATTTTTCCCAGCAACATGACAAGACCGATCGCCTGCTGGCCGCGTTCCCGGCGATCATGTGCTACTGGTATCGCTTCAGCCACCAAGGCCAGCGCATCGAATGCGTGACCGACGAAGTGTCCATCGGCGGCCACTTCCTGCACTTGCTGCACGGCAAGAAGCCGAGCGAGCTGCACGTCAAGGTGATGAATGTCTCGCTGATCCTCTACGCCGAGCACGAATTCAACGCCTCGACCTTCACCGCCCGGGTCTGCGCCTCCACGCTGTCGGACCTGTTCTCCTGCATCACCGCCGCCATCGGCTCGCTGCGTGGCCCGTTGCATGGCGGTGCCAACGAAGCGGCGATGGAAATGATCGAGCGCTTCAGCTCACCGCAGGAGGCCATCGAAGGCACCCTCGGCATGCTGGCGCGCAAGGACAAGATCATGGGCTTCGGCCACGCGATCTATAAGGACAACGACCCGCGCAACGAGGTGATCAAGGGCTGGTCGAAAAAACTCGCCGACGAAGTGGGCGATACCGTGCTGTTCCCGGTGTCCGAAGCCATCGACAAGACCATGTGGGAACAGAAGAAGCTGTTCCCCAACGCCGATTTCTACCATGCCTCGGCGTACCACTTCATGGGCATCCCGACCAAGCTGTTCACGCCGATCTTCGTCTGCTCGCGCCTGACCGGCTGGGCCGCCCACGTGTTCGAACAACGCGCCAACAACCGCATCATCCGACCGAGCGCCGAATACACCGGCGTCGAACAGCGCAAGTTCGTGCCAATCGAGCAACGCTGAGCTGGAGGGCGCTGACGCTAATTGCTGTGATCGTTCCCACGCTCTGCGTGGGAATGCCGCCCGGGACGCTCCGCGTCCCTGTGACGCAGAGCGTCACTGGATGCGTTTCCACGCAGAGCGTGGGAACGATCATGGTCGTGGCAAGCGCCTTTCTGAAACCACCGTGACCGAGTCCTGACGATGAACACAGAATTTCGCAAACCGCTGCCTGGCACTTCGCTGGATTATTTCGACGTTCGCGAGGCCGTGGAGGCCATCCGCCCCGGCGCCTACGACGGCCTGCCGTACACCTCCCGCGTGCTGGCGGAAAACCTGGTGCGTCGCTGCGACCCGGCCACGCTGCGCGAGTCGCTGCTGCAACTGATCGAGCGCAAGCGCGACCTGGATTTCCCCTGGTTCCCGGCCCGTGTGGTGTGCCATGACATCCTTGGCCAGACCGCCCTGGTGGACCTGGCCGGCCTGCGCGACGCCATCGCCCTGCAAGGCGGTGACCCGGCGCAGGTCAATCCGGTGGTGCCGACCCAACTGATCGTCGACCACTCCCTGGCGGTGGAAAGCGGTGGTGCCGATCCGCAAGCCTTCGCCAAGAACCGCGCCATTGAAGACCGCCGCAACGAAGACCGCTTCCACTTCATCAACTGGACCAAGAAAGCCTTCAAGAACGTCGATGTGATTCCGCCGGGCAACGGGATCATGCACCAGATCAACCTGGAAAAAATGTCGCCGGTGATCCAGCAGCGTGACGGCGTGGCGTTCCCCGACACCTGCGTCGGCACCGACAGCCACACCCCCCACGTCGATGCCTTGGGCGTGATTGCCATCGGCGTCGGTGGCCTGGAGGCCGAAAGCGTCATGCTCGGTCGCGCCTCGTGGATGCGCCTGCCGGAAATCATCGGCGTCGAGCTGACCGGCAAGCTGCAGCCGGGCATCACCGCGACCGACATGGTGCTGGCGCTGACGGAGTTCCTGCGCAAGCAAAAAGTCGTCGGGGCATGGCTGGAGTTTTTCGGTGAAGGCGCCAGTGCCCTGACCTTGGGCGACCGTGCGACCATTTCCAACATGGCCCCGGAATACGGCGCTACGGCGGCGATGTTCCATATCGATCAACAGACGATCGACTACCTGAAGCTCACCGGACGCGAAGACACCCAGGTGCAGTTGGTGGAAACCTATGCCAAGCACGTGGGCCTGTGGGCCGATAGCCTCAAGGGCGCGCAGTACGAGCGTGGCCTGACCTTCGACCTGTCCTCGGTAGTGCGCAACATGGCTGGCCCGAGCAACCCCCACGCCCGCGTCGCGGTGTCGGAGCTGGCCGCCAAAGGCATTTCCGGCCAGTGGGACGATGTGCCCGGGCAAATGCCCGACGGCGCGGTGATCATCGCCGCCATCACCAGTTGCACCAACACCAGCAACCCGCGCAACGTGATCGCCGCAGGCCTGCTGGCGCGTAACGCCAATCGCCTGGGCCTGGCCCGCAAGCCGTGGGTCAAGTCGTCCCTGGCACCGGGCTCGAAAACCGTGGCGCTGTACTTGGATGAGGCCGGCCTGACGTCCGAACTGGAGAAGCTGGGCTTCGGCGTGGTGGCATTTGCCTGCACCACCTGCAACGGCATGTCGGGCGCGCTGGACCCGATGATCCAGCAGGAAATCATCGACCGCGACCTGTACGCCACCGCCGTGTTGTCGGGCAACCGCAACTTCGACGGGCGTATTCATCCGTACGCCAAACAGGCGTTCCTGGCCTCGCCACCCCTGGTGGTCGCTTATGCCATCGCCGGGACCATCCGCTTCGACATTGAAAAAGATGTGCTGGGCGTGGTGGACGGTCGCCAGATCCGTCTCAAGGACATTTGGCCGAGCGACGAAGAAATCGACGCGGTGGTCAAGGCTTCGGTGAAGCCGGAGCAGTTCCGCCAGGTATACATTCCGATGTTCGCCATCCAGGAAGACACCGGGCCGAAAGTGACGCCGCTGTACGACTGGCGCCCACAAAGCACCTACATTCGTCGTCCGCCGTACTGGGAAGGGGCGCTGGCCGGTGCTCGGCCGCTCAAGGGCATGCGTCCGCTGGCGGTGTTGCCGGACAACATCACCACCGACCATTTGTCGCCGTCCAACGCCATCATGCTGGACAGCGCCGCTGGCGAGTACCTGGCGAAAATGGGCCTGCCGGAAGAGGACTTCAACTCCTACGCGACCCACCGCGGCGACCACCTGACCGCGCAGCGCGCCACCTTCGCCAACCCGAAACTGTTCAACGAAATGGTCCAGGAAAACGGCAAGGTCAAGCAGGGCTCCCTGGCCCGCGTCGAGCCGGAAGGCAAGGTCATGCGCATGTGGGAGGCCATCGAGACCTATATGGAGCGCAAGCAGCCGCTGATCATCATTGCCGGCGCCGACTACGGCCAGGGTTCGTCCCGGGACTGGGCGGCCAAGGGCGTGCGCCTGGCCGGTGTCGAGGCGATCGCCGCCGAAGGTTTCGAACGCATCCACCGCACCAACCTGGTGGGCATGGGCGTGTTGCCGCTGGAGTTCAAGCCCGGCACCGATCGCAAGACCCTGGGCATCGACGGCAGCGAAGTCTATGACGTGATCGGCGAACGCACGCCGCGGGCGACGCTGACCCTGGTCATCACTCGCAAGAACGGCGAGCGCATCCAAGTACCGGTGACCTGCCGTCTCGATACCGCCGAAGAAGTGTCGATCTACGAAGCCGGGGGCGTGTTGCAACGCTTTGCCCAGGACTTCCTGGAATCGGCGGTGGCTGTTTAAATCGCTTGGGTGGCCCGTTCTCTGGCCGCCCCTTTTTCAGGAGTTAGAGCACATGGCTCACTCGCCTCAAATCAAGATCCCCGCGACCTACATGCGTGGCGGCACCAGCAAAGGCGTGTTTTTCAGTTTGCAAGACCTGCCCGAAGCGGCTCGCGTTCCTGGCCCGGTCCGCGATGCCCTGCTGCTGCGGGTGATCGGCAGCCCCGACCCGTACGAGAAACAGATCGATGGCATGGGCGGCGCAACGTCCAGCACCAGCAAGACCGTGATCCTGTCCAAGAGCACCCGGGCCGACCACGATGTCGATTACCTGTTCGGCCAGGTGTCCATCGATAAGCCGTTCGTGGACTGGAGCGGCAACTGCGGCAACCTGTCGGCGGCGGTGGGGTCGTTTGCCATCAGCAGTGGTTTGGTGGCGCCTGACCGTATTCCGCAAAACGGCGTGGCCGTGGTACGGATCTGGCAGGCCAACATCGGCAAGACCATCATCGCCCATGTGCCGATCACCGAGGGCGTGGTGCAGGAAACCGGGGACTTCGAACTCGACGGCGTGACCTTTCCAGCGGCCGAAGTGCAATTGGAATTCATGGACCCGGCGGCCGAGGAGGAGGGCGGTGGTGGCTCGATGTTTCCCACCGGCAACCTGGTGGATGACTTGGAAGTGCCCGGTGTTGGCACCTTCAAGGCAACGCTGATCAACGCGGGGATCCCGACGATTTTCATCAATGCCCGCGATGTCGGCTACACCGGCACTGAATTGCAGGGGGCGATCAACAGCGATCCCAAGGCGTTGGCGATGTTCGAAACCATTCGCGCCCACGGTGCCTTGCGCATGGGCTTGATCAAGCACCTGGACGAAGCGGCCCAGCGCCAGCACACACCGAAAGTGGCGTTTGTCGCGCCGCCGGCGGATTACCTTTCCTCCAGCGGAAAAGCCGTGGCGGCGCGGGATGTCGACTTGCTGGTGCGGGCGTTGTCCATGGGCAAGCTGCACCACGCCATGATGGGCACCGCAGCGGTGGCCATCGGCACGGCCGCAGCGATTTCCGGCACCCTGGTGAACCTGGCCGCCGGCGGCATCGAGCGTAACGCTGTACGCTTCGGCCACCCGTCCGGCACCCTGCGCGTCGGCGCCGAGGCCAGCGTGGTCAACGGCGAATGGACCGTTAAAAAAGCCATCATGAGCCGCAGCGCGCGGGTGTTGATGGAAGGGGTCGTGCGGGTGCCGGGGGATGTTTTGGGCTGACAGCCAGCCTCAAGTGAAACCTGTGGGAGCGGGCTTGCTCGCGAATGCGATCATACAGTCAACTTTTATGGCGACTGACACACCGTCTTCGCGAGCAAGCCCGCTCCCACACAGGGATTGCGTTTCTGCAATCAGCCCTTCTTCGTCAGCGCCGCGACCACCAGCCCTGCATTACTCTCCAGTTCCGCCACCGGGTCGTCGGCATCGATGCTGAGCACCAGCAACTGGCTGCCGCCCTCGGCAATGGCTGCCTTCAGCGCATCCGAAGGCTGGCGATGATGGAGCACCAGCGCCACGTCGTTGTCCTTCAACGTCGTACTCAATTGCTTGAGGGTTTCGGCGGTCCACTCGGCATCGGGCCGGGTATCGGTGCTGATGGCGTCCAGATTGAGCCCGCTGATCAGGTAGCCGAAATGCTCGCTCAGGCTGACCACGCTCAGGTTATCGGCGCTGGCGAGGCGTTTTTCGCTGTCGGCGCTGAGTTTGAGCAGGCGCTGCTTGAGTGCCGCCAGGTTGGCGTCGATTTTCGGTTTGTCCGCCGGGGCCAGGCGCACCAGGTCGGCGGCGATCACGTCGGCCATGCGCCCCAGGTTATGGCTGGCCATCCACGGCTGGCTCGCCAGGCCATCGGCCATGCCCGGTTGCACGGCGATACCGGGAAGGGCGCCGTCCACCGGGCGCGCGGCATCGACTTCGACGATGCGGATATTGCTGCGTCGGGCCATGGGGTACAGCGGATCGTCCGGCCATAGGGAGCGCAGGCCGATCACCCCATCGGCAGCGCTCGCCAGTTTGCTCAAGGCCGGCGCACCACGACCGCTGAAGTAGGCACTCTGGCGGGTGCCGGGCAGATTGGCGGGCGCGGCCCGTTCCAGGCTGACCTCGGTGCCCTTGAGCAAAGCTTCGCCCAATCCATAGGTGACTGGCAGCGATGCCAGCAGGCGAATCTTTTCGCTGGCGAATGACGAGGTGACGGCCACGCCGCACAACGCGACGGCCAGGGTCAGTTGTCGCAATGAAAAAACCATTTATCCAAGATTCCCTTTGAGGCTGGGGACGACACCACGGGCGATGGCGCTCAGGGCGAAAGCGATGCCGGCCACCAGGATGATCGCGGCGCCGGACGGGATCGGCAGGTCGAACACAATCGGCGCGAGGATCCCGCACAAAGTGCTGACGGTGGCGATCAGCACTGAACACCAGAAAAAGCCTTTCAGTGATTGACTGAGCAAGCGCGCCGCCGCGGCGGGAATCACCAGCAACGCGCCCACCAGGATGGCGCCGATGACTTTCACCGCCGCCACGGTGATCAGCGTCACCAGGACCACGAACAGGTAGTCCAGGGTCTTGACCGCCACCCCGCGCACCGCCGCCAGTTGCGGGTTGAAGCTGGCGAGCATGATGCGGTTGTACAGCGGCAAGGCCAGGGCCATCACCAGCGAGCCGACCACCGCCAGCACCAGCAGGTCATTGCCATTGACCGTCAGCACCGAGCCGAACAGTACGTTTTCCAGGATGTGCACATTGATCTTGCCCGCCAGGATCAACAGCAGGCTGGCGCCCAGGGCCAGGGACACCGACAGGAAGACGCCGATCAGCGTGTCGGGCGCCAGGCCGGTGCGGTTGCGCAGGTAATTGAGCAGGATGCCGAACAACAGGCAGTAGCCGAACAGGCTGCCGTAAGGCCCGGTGTAGGGTTCGCCGAGCAGGATGCCGATGGCCACGCCGGTGAGCGCCGCATGGCCCACCGCCTCGGAGAAAAACGCGAAGCGCTTGACCACCACCAGCGTGCCGAGGCCGCCCAGCACCGGGCCGATCAACAGCCCGGCCAACAGCGCATTGACCACGAACCCATAGGCCAGCGCTTCAGGCAGGTAACCGGCCGAGGCCCAGCCTTGGACCATCAAACGAAAGGCTTCATAACTCATCAGGCCGCGCTCCCGTTCGTGCGTGGATGGGTGGAAAACAGCGTCAGCAGCCGTTCCGGGGTCAGGGTCTGGCGTGGCGGGCCGTCGAACAGCACGCGGCGATTCAGGCCGGTGACACGGTCGGCCAGGCGTCCGACGGCTTCCAGGTCATGTTCGATCCACAGCACGGTGATCCCGGCCTGGCGCCAGTCCTGCAGCAACCGTTCGAACACCTGGATACCGGCCTCGTCCAGGGCCGACATCGGTTCATCCAGCACCAGCAATTGCGGCGAGGGAATCAACCCCTGGGCCAGCAACACCCGCTGGCGCTCGCCGCCGGACAGCGCGCCCATGCGCCGCTTGCGCTTGTCCTGCATGCCGACCCGCTCCAGGGCCTGGCCGATGGCGCCGGCGTAATGCTTGCTCAAGCCGAGAAAGGCCGGCCGCCGCTGACACATCGCCGCCATGAAATCATCCACGGTCATGGGCAGGCCCCGGTCGAATTCCAGCGCCTGGGGTACGTAGCCGATCACTCCGGGTTCGCCCGGCCATTGCAGGCTCAAGCGTCCCTGGTGCGGCATCTGCCCCAGCAAGGTCTTGATCAGCGAACTCTTGCCGCCGCCATTGGGACCGACCAGGGCATGGACGCTGCCGGGCACCACCTGAAAGGCCACGTTGTCGAGAATGGTGGTGCGACCCAGGTTCAGGCTGACCTCGGCGAACTCGATCAAGGGGCCGACGCGTTGCAGGGTGAGGGGTTCTGGGACAGTCATGCGCCGGACTCCTGGATCGCCCGGACCACGGTGTCGAGGTTGCCGGCCATTTCCTTTTCGTACTTCTCGGCGCTGTAGTCGCCGTAGGAAATGTGCGAGAGCGGGTACAGCTTCACGCCCGACTCACGTTGGATGGTATCGACGTAGGTGGAGGGGAAATCCATCTCCGAGAAGATCACCTTCACGTCCAGCTCCCGCAGTTGGTCGATGGTTTTCTTCAATTGGCTGGGGCTCGGTTCGATGCCATGGGCCGGCTCGACCACGGCGGTCACTTCCAGGCCGAATTCGCGCAACAGGTAGTCGTAGGCGGCGTGCACCGTGGCGACCCGCAATTCGGCATTGGGGGCCTGGGTCAGCTTCGCCAGGGCGGCGGCGCGCATCTGCCGCAGGCGTTTGCCATAGGCACGGGCGTTCTGGGTGTAGGCCTTGGCGTTGTCCGGGTCGAGCTTGCCCAATTCCCGGGCGATGTTATTGACCTGGGCGATGGAGGCGCTGATGGACAGGAAGGTGTGCGGATTCACCACCTTGCCCGCGCCTCGTGCCGCCGTGCCGGTGGCGGCCAGCAGGGGCACGTTTTCGTTGGCCTCGATCACTTTCACGTTCGGGGTTTCGCTGGCGGCGATCATGCGGTCGGCGAAGTCGTCATGGCCCACGCCGTTGAGCACGATCACGTCGAGGCCGCTGATGCGCTTGATGTCTTCGGCCCGTGGTTCATAGGCGTGGGGGTTGAAACCCGCCGGTATCAGCGGCACGACCTCTGCCTTGTCGCCGACGATGTTGGCCACGTAGCTGTAATACGGGTGCAAGGTGATGCCGATGCGCAGGCGCTTGGCGGTTTCGGCGCTCACCGGCGAGGTGAACAGGCAGGCCAGCAGGCCGATCAACAGCAAGCGCAGCAAGGGTCGGCGTTGGGATGCAATAGGCATGGGCAAACGGTCTTCTCTCGAATGAGGGCGTGGGGTCAGTGCCGGTGCTGGCGGGTTACGCCGGCATCGAATTGCGCGACGATCTGTTGCCAGCCGGCGGCGGACAACGCCGCATCGTCCAGGGCGGTGGGCGTCGCGAGGCCAGTGCCGCGGTTGAGCCAGATGTCCGGGGCGGCGTCGGACGCTTCGCCGATGCGCATCAGAAACGAACCGGCCACCGACGGATTGGCACTGGCGCCGAAGTAGGCCTGGTCCTGGAGTTGTTGCCAGGCATGGCCGCCCCGGCTGACGGAACTGGCGTCCTGGGCGAACGGCGCGAAGCCTTCTTCGGCCAAGGTTTGCGGGGCGGGCAGGGTTTGTTGGTCTTCGCGCAGCAAGCGGATTTCATCCAGGGTCACCCGCAGGTCGGCATAGATGCCTTGCTCGGCGGCGCTGAGGTCGCGGCGGGCGTCGAGCTGGTTCGAGGCCAGGTGAGGCGTGTCCTCGGCCTTGCCATGCCAGGCCACCACGGACCCGGCCACCAGTACGATGACCAGGCACAGCAGCAACACATACAGGGTTTCATGGCCCGCGCCAGCGGGGCGGATGACTTGAGTCGTGGCGTTGCTCATGGGGCCTCGATGTCGGCTTGGTCGATTTCCACCACGTGGCCGGGGCCGGCGTCGAAGAGCACGTAGAATTCAGCGTTCGGTTTCTTGAAGGTCAGCTTCGAGTCGGCGCCGAGCTTGCCCGGGACGAGGATGGTTTCGTCATAACCGATCACGTCCAGGGTCACTCCGGGTGCGCCGCTGCCGTCGGAAAAACCGCCGGTGCATTGGATCTGTTCGGCGTCGATGGCCTTGCACTCGCACATCGGGTTGTGGGCCAGGACGCTGGTGCTTGCGCCTGCGCAGAGCAACAGCGCCAGGCCCTTGGATAAAACGCGGAGGGTCATGGTTTGGGTCCTTGGTTCTTCAGCCAGGCGAGGGTGGCCGGGGAGGCCTGGCTCAGGGGAATGGAGGCCTGATGCATCGAACCGTCCCAACCCTCGAGGGTTATCCACAGTTCGGCATCGGGCTGGGTCTTTGGCGGGACCGGCAACAAGGCGCCCATACGATAGGGCGAGCCAAAGAAAATCACCCCGGCGGCGCGCAGGCTGCGGGGTTTGCCAATGCGCAGGTAGGTGGCCTTGACCTGGCCGATACAGCTCTGGCACAGGGCCGCGTTGAAGTGCTTCATCGGCCCGGCGGGCCCTTGGGTCCGTGGGGCTTCGTTGCGAAACTCCGCCAGGCGCAGGCTCCAGGGACCGACCTGGACTTCGCCGATGTCCCGCTCGCCAAGCCCTGCATCACCGCGGAACAGGGCGGCCTCGGAGAGGTATTTGGGCATGAATCCCAGGGGAATCAGCAGCAACAACACGTTGAGATGGAAACGCCATTTATGCCAGAACAGACTCAGGCGTGACGGTGATGAAGCGGCATTGGACGGGGTCACAGGCTGCCCTCCGACGATTGCAGTGCCTGCGCGATTCGGGCGCCACGGGTGGGTTTCTGGCTACGCTTGAAGGCATTGGCGGTGGCCAGGGCCGTGCGTTTGGTCCAGATCAGCAGCCCGCTGAGGACCATCATGCTCAGGACTAGACCGAAGAAAAACCAGATGAGCTTGATCCAGAGGCCGCCGAAGTCCCCTGTGTGCAAGGGCCGCATGGATTCGGTGACGAACTCCAGGGTCGTGCGGTCCGACAGCAACCGGGAGGCCGCCACGTCGCCGTTGTAGGGATTGATGGTGGCGGTCTGGAACATCAGCGGATACCAGCCGCGGCCACCGATTTCCAGATGGCTGTAGGCATTGCCGGGCAGGCTGATGAAACTCGCTTCCAGTCCCGGGATGCGTTGCTGGGCGATTTCGATGGCCCGGTCCAGGTTCAACTGCGGTGGCGCCTGGCCGTCGACGGACAACGGCACGTTTTCACGGGCCACCACCGGGATGACCGGTTCGCTGGAAATGGAGATCTGGTTGTCGCCCAGCAAGGCCTGGATCAGGAACCAAGTGCCGGTGACGGAGATGACCGCGATGAACCAGATCGACCAGATACCGCTGAGCCGGTGGAAATCCCCCCAGAAAATCCGTGCGCCATGGCGAATCCGCAGGGTAGGACGGAAGAAGCCTTTCCAGAAACGCTTGTAGACCACCAGCCCGGTCACCAGGGACGCAAGCAAGGGCAGGCCCAGGAACGACACCAGGTACCAGCCCCAACTGTAGCCGTTGGTGAACGGTACCAGCCACCAGCCATGCAGGGCGCGGGTGAACGCCTGGAAATTGAATGTCGGCGCCGAGCCCTGGATGACGCCGCTGTACGGGTTGACGTACACCGTGTCGGGGCGTCCGTCGGGGTAGGTCACGCCGACTTCCAGCGCAAAATGCGACTCGTCCGGACGGATGATGCTTTGCACCTGGGTTTGCGGCTGGGCCTGCTTGATCGCGGCGATCACCTGGTCATAGCTGAGTGACGTGGCCTCGTCCGAGGGCTTGTTGGCCCGCATGTCGGGGTTGGCCAGCCAGACGATCTCCTGGCTGACCACCGCCAGGGTGCCGGTGACGCAGACGATGAGTACGAAGAACCAGATGGGCAATGCCAGCCAGCTATGGACCAGGAACCAGAGTTTGGAGCGGGATTTCTTCGACATGATTGAACGTCTTGATTCGATGAAAGGTTCCGTATTGCGGGCTTTGCAACACCGTGAACCCAAAAAAGGCAGGCCGTGGCTTTTGCCGACGCGGCCTGCTGCATCTAATTAAGACGAACGAGCGATCGTAATCCTGAAGGGGAAGATGAAAGAAAATGTTTCGCGTGGTAGGAGCTGCCGAAGGCTGCGATTTTTTGATCTTTCCCCTTGGGACTCAAGTGTCAGGGGAAAGATCGCAGCCTCGTTGCACTCGGCAGCTCCTACAGGGCGACCCGGTGAGCGCGGGGACAAGTCAGCCTTGCTGTTGAAACATCTCCCTGGCCCGTTGCTCGATCTGTTCCTGGCTCAGGTCTTCCTTGCGCGTCGCGAGGAACCACAGATGCCCATAGGGATCCTTCAGGGTGCCGCTGCGATCTCCGTAGAACTGGTCTTTGACCTCGGAAATCACCGTGCCGCCGGCGGCAATGGCCTGGGCAAATGCGCGGTCCACATCCTCGACATATAAATGCAGGCCGACCGATGGCGATTGATCCGGATTGCTCAGGGGGCCTTGATCGCAAGGCGTACCGAGCATGATCGGATAACCGTTGATCCGCAGCTCGGCATGGCCGATGCCCCCGTCGGGCATGGCCAGGCGCATGACCTCGGTGGCATTGAAGGCTTTTTTGTAGAAGTCGATGGCTGCGGCAGCTTTTTGAATGCCCAGGTAGGGCGTGATGTTATGGAAACCTTCGGGAATGGCATTGACGCCCATGACGTTTCTCCTTTTGTTATAGGGAGGCGAAGAGAGTCTTCGTCGATTTGCGCTCCTCCACTATAGGCCAGCGACCCTGGCTGGACGCAGGGGCCGACGAACGCTAAGGCTATTCCAGCAGATGAGCCCCCGGCCCGCGTTGGCCCAGTACGTCGCCCTGGTTGCGCAGCGGACAAGCTTCCATCGACAGGCATCCGCAGCCGATGCAACCGTTGAGTCGATCACGCAGCGCCACCAATTGGTTGATGCGTTCGTCCAGGTCCCGACTCCACTGCGCCGACAGGGTTTGCCAGTCGGCGGCCGTCGGGGCGCGGTTGTCTGGCAGGTTGTTCAACGCCTCGCCGATTTCCGCCAACGGAATGCCCAGGCGCTGGGCGACCTTGATCAATGCCACGCGACGCAATACTGCCCGTGGGTAACGACGTTGGTTACCCGGGTTACGCGTGCTTTTGATCAGCCCCTTGGATTCGTAGAAGTGCAGGGCGGTGACCGCCACGCCGCTGCGGGCCGCCACTTGGCCGACGGTGAGTTCCTTGTGGATATCGATTTGCGCCATTGTTTCAATTCACTGCTTGACCTCAAGTTAAGTAGAGGTTTTACCCTGCACGCCTTCGGATCGCAAGATTCGCCTGACCTGCATAGGGGACCTTTCATGCAATCGCCAAGGAACAATCGCAGTTTCACCCAACTCATGGAATTCGACATCGAACCTCAATGGCAGCAGGCGCTGGTAACCGCCTTGTCGGAACAGACCGAGCGCCTGGCCCGGGACCACCAGGGGTTCCTGAGTGCCAGTATCCAGGCCAGCGACGATGGTCGCCGCGTGCTCAACTATTTGCAGTGGCAGACCCGCGAGGCAGGCGAGGCGGCACTTCGAAGTGTCGAAAAGGGCGAGCAGGGTTTCTGGCGGCTGATCCAGGCTCACCGCGCCAAGGCCGTGACGTTCGCTTCGTTCCAGGTGTTGCGCAACATCGAGCGCAGCCTGGACAACGCGCTGCATTGCCAGTTGGTCGATTAAGCGCAACGGCTGATCCAGGCAGGCAATACCCACTATCGAGAGGGTTGATTTCTGCCGCGCAGGACCGGCGAGTAGCCTTTGTTCATCGCCCAACTCCAGAACACCGGACACCCGCCATGAACCGTACCTTTGCCGTTTTGTTGCTCTTGACCGCCACCCTCCTGGGCGGCTGCGCCAGCTCTTCCCCGGAACTGCGCCCCTACACTGCCGATGAGACCCGCGAGCTGGCCCTTGAAGCCTTGAATCGCCGTGGCCTTTCGTTCGAGGAATACCACGCGAAAAAAGCCGAGCTACTTGGCTCGTCGCAGAAAAACGTGGGGTTCGACGATCAGGGCCAGATGAGTGCCGAGCAGGTCGTGCAACAGCCTGGCCGGTCTAGCTGAGGGACTGTACCGCTCAAAGTTTTGCCCAACTGTCCGTGGGTTTGGGTAGGGACGTGGGGTAGGGTCATGACTTGACTGACCGCCCCTGATGGACTGACCTGACATGACCCTTTCGCTTGACCTGCTGCTGGGCTTCGCCCTGTTTGCCCTGGTGACTTCGATCACGCCAGGTCCTAACAACACCATGTTGCTGGCCTCGGGTGTCAATTTCGGTTTCAACCGCACCATTCCGCACATGCTGGGTATTACCTGCGGCTTCTTTTCCCTGGTGCTGGCGGTGGGCCTTGGCCTGGGCGCGGTGTTCCAGACTTATCCACTGCTCTATACCGCGTTGCGCTACATCGGCGCGGCGTACCTGTTTTACCTGGCGTGGAAAATAGCCCACTCCGGCCCGGTTTCGGACAGCCAGCCGGGGAACAATACGCCGATCAGCTATTGGGGCGCAGCGGCGTTCCAATGGGTCAATCCCAAGGCCTGGATCATGGCCATCGGCGCCATCAGTACCTACACGCCACTCCAGGGTTATTTCTTCAATGTGCTGGTGATTGCGGCGGTGTTTGCCTTGATCAACCTGCCAAGCGTGAGCCTGTGGGTGGTGTGCGGCAGCCTGTTGCGCAACCTGTTGCGTGATCGTCGCTGGCTGCGCGTGTTCAACTGGGGCATGGCGCTGTTGTTGGTCGCGTCGATGTATCCGTTGTTGCTCGAAAGCATCAGTTGAGGGCTGAGCTTCGAGGCGATGCCTGCTAAGCTCGCTGTTCAGGAGCGTTCCTACGCACTTTTAAACGAAGTCCGACTTCTTTAAGGTCTTTGATCAGGTATTGCTTGTCTCGAACCCAACGAGGGCGCCTGATCCCGGAGCAGGCTCTGCGAGTTTCCTATGAATAAACGTCCTTTGTATTTCGATTACGCCGCCACCACGCCGGTGGATGAGCGGGTCATCCGGGTCATGGTCGAGTGTCTGGGTTTTGACGGCAACTTCGGCAACCCGGCGTCCAGTTCCCATGCCTTCGGCCAGGAGGCCCGGCGCTCGGTGGAGCGTGCCCGCCAGCAGGTGGCGCAATTGGTGGGGGCCCAGCCCGAACAGATCGTCTGGACTTCCGGCGCCACCGAATCCAACAACCTGGCCCTCAAGGGTGTGGCCCAGGCACGCAGTGGTTCCGCCGGCCATGTCATCACCAGCCTGATCGAGCACAAGGCGATTCTCGATACCGCGCGCCAGCTCGAGGAAAGTGGCGTCGCGGTTACCTGGCTGGCGCCGGACGCCGAGGGCCTGATCAGCCCGCAAGCGGTTCGCGAGGCGTTGCGCGAAGACACGTTCCTGGTCTCGCTGATGCTGGTGAACAACGAACTGGGCACCGTCAACGACGTCATCGCCATCGGCGAGATCGTTCGCGAGCACGGTGCGTTGTTCCATGTGGACGCGGCCCAGGGCGCTGGCAAGGTGCAGATCGACCTGTCTCGCTGGCCGGTGGACCTGATGTCCTTTTCCGCGCATAAAATCTACGGCCCCAAGGGCATCGGTGCGCTCTACGTCGGCGACCGTGCCCGGCCACGGCTAGCGGCGCAGATCCATGGCGGTGGACATGAGGGCGGTTTGCGCTCCGGAACCCTGGCGACCCACCAGATTGCAGCCATGGGCGCCGCATTCGAACTGGCAGCCGCGGCATTCGACGAAGAACTCGCTAAAATCGCCCGGTTGCGCAATCGTTTGCTCGAGCCGCTGCTGGCGTTGCCTGGTGTGCGCATAAACGGCAGTGCGAGCCGGCGGATTCCCCACACGCTGAGCCTGACGTTCAACGAAGGTGAGTTCAACCCAGCGACATTGGGCGCATCGATTGCATTTTCCGCGACCTCGGCCTGCAATTCGGCGCACAACACCCCGTCCCACGTGCTGCTGGCCCTGGGGCACGATGCCCGTGCGGCCGGGCGGACCATCCGCTTGAGCCTGGGGCGCTTTACCACCGAGCAGGATATCGACGAGGCGGTGCGGCTGATCAAGGCGGCGTGCGCGACTGCGCCGGCGTTCTGGGCCACGACCCCATAAGCCGAATTCGGCATCGAACAACAATATCAATGAGCAGGAGAAACAATGAGCACCGAGCCTTTGCCCCATGGACTGGTTCCCCAGCGCCTGGCCCGAATCCGCCAACTGATGAGCCGCGAGGGTATTCACGCGCTGCTGGTGCCATCGGCCGACCCGCACCTGTCTGAATACTTGCCGGGTTATTGGCAGGGGCGGCAATGGTTGTCGGGGTTCCATGGTTCGGTGGGTACCTTGATCGTGACCGGCAGTTTCGCCGGCGTCTGGGCCGACAGCCGTTACTGGGAGCAGGCCACCAAGGAGCTGGAGGGCAGTGGTATCGAGCTGGTCAAGCTGATTCCAGGCCAGCCCGGTCCCCTGGACTGGCTGGCCGAACAAACGCCTGAAGGCGCAGTGGTTGCGGTCGACGGTGCGGTCATGGCCGTGGCATCGGCCCGCACCCTGGGCGGCAAGCTCGCCGAACGCGGCGCGCGGTTGCGCACCGACATCGACCTGCTCAAGGACGTCTGGACCGATCGTCCAGGCTTGCCGGATCAACCGGTCTACGCCCATTTGCCGCCCCAGGCGACCGTCAGCCGGGTCGAAAAACTCGCCAAGCTGCGCGAATCCCTCCAGGAGCGTGGTGCCGACTGGCATTTCATCGCCACGCTGGATGACATCGCCTGGTTGTTCAACCTGCGCGGAGCAGATGTGTCGTTCAACCCCGTGTTCGTTTCCTTTGCCTTGATCAGCCAGCAGCAAGCAACGTTGTTCGTGGCCCTGGACAAGGTTGACGCAGCGCTGCGGGCGATTCTGGAGCAGGACGGCGTGACCCTGCGCGATTACAGCGAAGCCGCCGCCGCGTTGCGCGAAGTGCCGGACGGCGCAAATCTGCAGGTCGATCCAGCGCGGGTGACGGTTGGTTTGCTGGATAACCTGGGCAGTGGCGTGAAGCTGATCGAAGGCCTCAATCCAACGACGCTGGCCAAGTCCCGTAAAAGCCTGGCCGACGCCGAACACATCCGTCGGGTCATGGAGCAGGACGGCGCGGCGCTCTGTGAATTCTTCGCCTGGCTGGAAGGGGCCTGGGGGCGCGAGCGCATCACCGAGTTGACCATCGACGAGCACCTGACTGCCGCCCGCACACGTCGGCCGGATTTCGTTTCCTTAAGCTTCAATACCATCGCCGCCTTTAACGCCAACGGCGCGATGCCCCATTACCACGCCACGCAAGAGGCCCATGCCGTCATCGAAGGTGATGGCCTGTTGCTGATCGATTCCGGGGGCCAGTACTTTGGGGGCACCACTGACATCACCCGCATGGTGCCGGTCGGAACACCCACCGCCGAGCAGAAACGTGACTGCACCCGTGTGCTCAAGGGTGTGATTGCCCTGTCCCGGGCCAAATTTCCGCGGGGCATTCTTTCGCCCTTGCTGGATGCCATCGCCCGTGCGCCGATCTGGGCGGAGCAAGTCGATTACGGCCACGGTACCGGCCATGGTGTCGGCTATTTCCTCAATGTCCACGAAGGCCCGCAGGTGATTGCCTATCAAGCCGCTGCCGCGCCGCAAACGGCGATGCAGGCCGGCATGATCACCTCGATCGAGCCGGGCACTTATCGTCCCGGCCGCTGGGGTGTGCGCATCGAGAACCTGGTGTTGAATCGCGAAGCCGGAAGCAGCGAGTTCGGCGAGTTCCTTGAGTTCGAAACCCTCACGCTGTGCCCGATCGACACCCGTTGCCTGGAGCCTTCGCTGCTGACCCAGGATGAAAAAGACTGGTTCAACGCCTACCACGCCGAGGTTCAGCGTCGATTGAGCCCGTTGCTGGACGGTGCCGCGCTGCAGTGGCTCAACACCCGGACGATGGCGATTTGAGGTAGAGGATCAGGCGAGGGCTTCACGGACGAAGTCCAGCCGATCCTGGCCGAAGAACAGCTCGTCACCGACAAACATGCTCGGGGCACCGAACACGCCGCGTCCGATGGCGTCTTCGGTGGCGCTCTTGAGTGCTTGCTTGACCTGCTCGTCGTTCGTCAGGGCCAGCACATGGTCGGCGTCGAAACCGCCTTCGTTCAGGACCGCTGCGACAGTCGCGGGGTCATTGAGGTTACGGGCGTCCACCCAAAAGGCGCGGAACAGGCAATCGACGAAGGCCTCGAAGCGTTCGGGATGGCGCAGTTGCATGGCGGTCACCGCTCGCATCAGCCGCAGTGTATTGACGGGGAAGTGTGGATTGAACTGGAAGGCGACACCGTAGCGCTTGGCGAAGCGATTCAGATCCTTGAACAGGTAAGGGTTCTTGGCTGGCACTGTCGCCGGTGATGCGTTGCCGGTTGCCTTGAAGACGCCGCCCAATAACATCGGACGATAGATCAACTGGCTGTTTGTCTGTGCGCACAACGCCGGCAACTGGGTATAGGCCAGGTACGTGGTCGGGCTGCCGAGATCGAAGTAAAACTCCACTGATTTGCTCATGGTATCTGCTCTCTTGTTGTACGGGGAGGGTTTACCAGCGTTCATTCCAGGGGCGCAGGTCCAGCTCGAAGGTCCAGGCGTCGCGAGGTTGGCTATGCAGATACCAATAGCTGTCGGCGATGTGTTCAGGATTCAGGATGCCGTCCTGATCCTTGGTGGCATATTTTTCCGGGAAATGATCGCGGATGAAGTCAGTGTCGATGGCGCCGTCCACCACCACATGGGCCACATGAATATTCAGCGGCCCCAGCTCCCGGGCCATGCTTTGGGCCAGTGCGCGGATGCCATGTTTGGCGCCTGCGAATGCAGCGAACCCTGAAGCGCCGCGCAATCCCGCCGTCGCCCCGGTAAACAGAATGGTTCCGCGTTGGCGCTTGACCATGCGCTTGGCCACTTCCCGTGCATTGAGAAAACCTGAGAAACAGGCCATCTCCCAAATCTTGAAATACTTGCGTGCGGTTTCTTCGAGGATGCTGCAGGGAACGTTGGCGCCGATGTTGAACACAAAGGCTTCGATCGGGCCGATCTGGTTCTCGATTTGCTCGATGAGTGCGATCACATCGTCTTCTTTGCGTGCATCACAGGCAAACCCGTGGGCTTCGCCGCCTTGAGCGCGGATTCCATCCACAAGCGGCTGGAGTTTGTCAGCGCTGCGACGGGTAACACAGGCCACGAAACCTTCCTGCGCAAAGCGTTTGGCAATCGCTCCGCCGGTGGCATCGCCCGCGCCAACAACCAGTACGACCTTCTTGTTATTCATGGTCAGCCTCATGGGTAAACGATCGTTAACTAAACGGACGTTATGCTAAGGTCCGGCAAGCGTCAAGGTGAGCAATCAGGGGCAGGACCATGCGTTATTCAGCCAATCACAAAATGGAAACCCGCGAGAAACTGCTCGCCAGCAGTGCCGTCTCCGCCAAGAAATCCGGTTTCTCTACGGTCGGTGTCGACGGTCTGATGAAGGCGATCGGGTTGAGTGGCGGTGCGTTCTATAGCCATTTCTCGTCCAAGGATGAGCTTTTCAAGGCCATTGTTGAGCGGGAGTTGGCTCAGAGCCTGGATCGCTTGAGCGGCGACGGCGCCATGGACTCGATGAAACTGGAGCGCTGCCTCAAGCAGTACTTGAGCATGAGCCATGTCGAGCAGCCCGAGGCAGGATGTGCGTTACCGGTACTGGGCGCTGAGATCGCACGATCGGATGCCCAGGTGAGGGAGGCGGCGCAAACATGGATCTGTCGTTTGCACGAAAGCTGGGCACGGATATTGGGAAGCGACAGCCTGGCCTGGGCCATTCTGTCTCAATGCGTGGGGGCGTTGGTTGTCGCGCGGATGCTGGTCACGCCGCAGGTCCAGCGTGACGTCCTCAGGTCCAGCCATGAGGAAATCAGTCGTCGAATCGCCGAGCAGGGGCTCGGTTAAGGTGATTTATTTGCAGATGACGATCATGCTGCGGCTCGTGTAGCCGGCGGGATTGAGCCCGAAGGGATAATCCCCGGGTTCTTCGACGGCGTCGCCGGACTTGGCAATGACCTTGTAACTCTTGGGAGCACATGAATTGGCGGCACTGGCAGCGCACTGGTCCCAGGATGAGGACAGGCCGGAGCAGTTGATGTGCAGACCCTTTTTGCCGCGTTTGACTTCACTTTTCGAGGTTGCCGCACAGCCCGCTATTGCAAGTACGGCGATCAGTATCAAAATTCGTTTCATTCCCGTCCTTATGACCGCCGCGGATCTTATGTCTGCGTGCGATCGTGTTCGCTCTGGCTTGAAGCGTTCATGACGTCCTGTATGAAAAAATCCATGTCTGGCATTAGGTTACTGGCCTAAACATGGCCTAAATGCGCGGCAAATGCCAGACCTTCGTTAAATCCTGATTCAATCTACCGCGACAGCAGGCTTTGCGGTGCTGGCCATGGTCAGCGTTGCGCCCACCGACGCGAGGATGATGCAGGTAATGGCCATCCATTGGGCCAGGGACAAGTATTCCTGGAGAAAGACGAGCCCCGACAAGGCCGCGATTGCCGGTTCGACGCTCATCAGGGTGCCGAAAGTGCGCGCGGGCATTCGAGTCAGGGCGATCATTTCCAGCGTGTAGGGCAGGGCTGTGGACAGGATGGCCACGCCGATGGCGATTGGAATCAGGCTTGGTGTGAGCAGTGCGGCGCCAGCGTGGACAATACCGATAGGCGCGACGAACAGGGCCGCGATCATGACGCCCAGTGCGGCAGTCTGTACGCCATTGTCCGCTCCGGCTTTCTGGCCGAACAGGATGTACAACGCCCAGCAGAAACCGGCGCCCAGCGCGTAGCCGGCGCCAACCAGATCGATACCGGCACTGGTCGCGCCGGTCGGTATGAGCAGCAGCAGGCCAACCACTGCCAAGGCAATCCAGAGAAAGTCGATCGCCCGGCGCGAGGCGTAAATGGCGACTGCCAGAGGCCCGGTAAATTCCAACGCTACGGCAATGCCCAGTGGAACGGTGCGAACGGACATATAGAAGAGGAAGTTCATACCCCCCAGTGCCATGCCGTAAACGATCACCGTGCGCAGGGATTGACCGGTGAGCTTGGCGCGCCAGGGGCGTAGCATTAACAGCATGATGAGGCTGGCAAAAATGAGTCGCAGCGTCGTAGTGCCTTGTGCACCCACTACCGGGAACATGCTTTTGGCGAGGGAGGCTCCCGTTTGAATGGAAGCCATGGCTATCAATAGCAGGGCAACCGGGTAGAGGGTGGAGGCCAGGCTGCGATGTGGGGGGAGCGTCATTACGAAGTGTCGTCCAGAATAAAGGCGAGGAAGCTGCGTTGAGCAGTATATTGCGCATATGCAGCGATTCCGTCTATATGCAGGGCATATTTAAGTGTCATGTGGGGCTAAAGATAGAAAAGCGAAATTAAGGGTTGACGGCAGATTCTGGAAGTCTATAATTCGCCCCACTTCCGGCGCAGTCGAAACGGAAAACTCCTTGAAATTCAATGAGTTAAGTAGGTTTCGAAGGCGCAGGGCTTCAGTTCATCGAAGTCCGGAAGAAGCAGGTAGAGCGGTGTTGTTTGGCTCTATGTGCGGTTCGATCTTCTCGGTCGAAAGCGGTGAAAAAGAGGTGTTGACAGCAGCGAGTAACGCTGTAGAATTCGCCTCCCGCTAACGAGAGATCGGAAGCGCAAGTGGTTGAAGTTGTTGAGGTTTCCGAAGCGAAACTTTGAAAACTTCTTAAAATAACCGCTTGACAGATACACGGGGCGCTGTAGAATGCGCGCCTCGGTTGAGACGAAAGACTCAGCCAACCGCTCTTTAACAACTGAATCAAGCAATTCGTGTGGGTGCTTGTGGAGTCAGACTGCTAGTCAACAGATTATCAGCATC
>NZ_FMUZ01000003.1:0-13349 GCF_900101575.1 Pseudomonas sp. NFACC37-1
GAACGCTGTTGGGTTTCAAACCCTCGCAGGAGCGTTTGATGGATAAATCATTCACGGCATTCTGGCAGGACCGGTCGGCGCTCATTGCCTGGGACAAAAACATGGACAGCGTTTCGGTCGGGGGAAATAGCCGCTGGCGATGCTTGGGTATCGATGACTCGACACCCCGCAATAACTCAGGATCGGAGAGCAGCTTGAAGAAAGCATGAGCATTGCTGTTCGTGGCGTGCTGGCGCATACGGTGCTGTTGATGTCGGACGATTTGGCGTCTACGATTCACTCGGGCTGTGTCCTTGCTTGATCGGTGTGTGTTCGCAACTATCACCGTAGACCAAGGCCAGCCTTTTTTCATTTTTTCGCAGTCGTATCAGCTAGTTAGCTGTTAAGTAAGTGCCATTCGGGGCGGATTTATTTCCTATGGCGTTCAGTGAGGTTGTCATAAATAAGGACCATGGCACCCCATCCAGTGAGGGCGCAAAGCATCAACAGGGGAATTAGCCCGACTTCGCTGCCCAGCTTTCCAACGCCATCGATGGTGTAGCGGATGGGCAGGTAATTGATGGTTGGGAAAAGGCCCAGGCAATTCAACACACCTTTTAAGGTGATTCGGGCGTTTCATCAGTTGTGGAAATTGGTAATATTGAAGGTGCTTTTAGTATTGCCTTTTGAGCAAGCTCTTTTAAATCATTCAAAGGCTTACTTCCAAAATGCTTTGTATACCGTTGGTGCTTCGGCCATTCGGAAATATAGCGACTTCCACCGTGAACAAGCTCATTTCTTAAATCAAAAAGCCATGATGCTTTTTCTTTGAGCTTTTCATCCAGTCCGAGATTGCTCACCCCAGCTATGATAGACGCCTCTACAGAACCGCGCTGTCCAAATAAAGCGTCAAGTGCAATAAAATAGTTGATATATGATTCTATGTCCTCAGAGTTCATGGCTCGATTGAAGAAATTTACGGATTTTTTTATACGTTGTTTATATTCGGTAGGGCATTGATTAAGCGACTCGTACCACTCTGCTACTTTTTTGGTTAAGTTATCAGTGATTATAATGTCTGATGCGTAAAAAGGAGAGAGTGCGCCACAATCACTAAGAGTTAATAAGTTGTCAGGTGTAGTTTCATGAGGGAATTGTATGCACTTGGTGAAAGGTTGAGCTATTGATTTGTTGTAGCCGTATTTGGAAGCCTCTGAGGCATGAGCGAAAAGTACAGTAATAAACATTCTGAATTTTAAACTGCTTGCGAATTTAGCTCCTTTTTGTGTTCCGTAATCTTCGCCAATCAAAACATAATTAAATTCATAGCCGCCATTGAATGAAAAGTTGCTATTGGTTGTGAACGGTGAGCTTGGTGTCCAGCTATCAAAAATATATCCTCGCGCGGAGAAATTATTCCACGCCATATCATCGCTACTTGAAATTAGATGCAATCCCTCTTCAGCAAGGGAAAGAGATGGTCCTTTATATCTGGGCAAGGGGTAAATCGTGCACCTTTTTCCTATCACGCTTCTAAGATTTTGTTTGATTTCTTCCAGAATTGTCTTGGTAAATTCGGTAACTGATACGGCACCCCTACATTCAAAAAGGTTTGGCTTTCTACCAAAAGCTACGTCGTCACCATTGAAAAGCGGTGAATCTAAACAAACTTTCTGTAATGTTGAAGTGACAATGTTATTAACGGACTCGGTATCACAGTCTCTGAACTCCTGTTCGGTTTCGATGATAAGAGCTGTTACCGTATCAATGGCATTGAAGGTATCTGGGCTGTACCACCAAGTGAGTCCAATTCCACCTGAGAAAGTAAACGGCTTTCCTCTCCCTGCAAAAAACTGCGCTGCCGGCATTTTGTCCTCAGCGCCGGGCCTCAAGAGAATTGAGCGCATCAGTCTTGCTACGTGAGCCTGTACTCGATCCATCGGGAATCTCCACAATCCAATATGACCCGTTAGCTGGCCATCTCATTTATGAACAGGTACGGCCACAAGTGCCATTCGGGACAGATTTATTTATGTGGCGAAAATAAATCTGTCTCGTTTCTGTTTTCTCTTCTTTATTTGGCGAAAGTTTCGGTTTTAATGCATATAAAGGCGGTTAAGTTGTAGCGCTAGCTAAACATGCTAGTCAGTTTACGGCTTTCATGCATGAATATATTAAATCCATATTTCGAATGTGCGCCAGGTACAAGGTGAAGCAGTTCCGATCCGGCGGTATGAGCCATCTGCCTTGAGGATTTTTTTCCTTTGCGGCGGCTATTATTTTTTCGATACTCCTCTGCAAGCTTAGAGAAGAAGATCATATCAATGGCACTCCCGTCGATCCAGTCTACTTCCTCCTTGTAGCCAGCAACCCAATCTAAATTAGTGCCGGCATCTTCAAGAAGGAATTTTGCTAAAGACTGATTTCCCATCAGGCATGTTCCTAGATAAAGTCCCTTTACTTGGTTTGTATTGTTGTGAGTTGTGAGCATATTTCTCAGTTCAGTACGCGTGATCATGTGACCGCTTGCTCCGCCAATAGAGCTGTCGCTTCCATGAGTGGCGAGATATACCACTTGGGTTTGACTATCTCGGCAGCGCATTTTTAGACCTGATGATAAAGATTGCTTTTCACTGAACATATCATAATAGAAGGCTGATGGATTGTCGTAATGTATCCCAGCTAGAGCTTCGAATAATGGCCTGACACTGTGATTGCCATCGCTCCACCACCTTGATTCTATAACCGAAAATATACACTTTGCCATAACTGCTCCTTAGTAGAACTTTTAACAGTCTGATGTTGTTTTAGGTTGTTGAAAATCTGATAACGAAAAATTATGGTCGCCGATGGTGTCCAGCCTGATACTGTCAAGCTACTACCTTGCCACTATCTACGTCTATAGGAAGATCAACGCCCCAGCGTAGATTGGGGGCGGCTGTGATTTACCTCATCGTGTCTCCACTTTATGACCATTGCCATTTTTCGGTGGAGACGAGCCTGCGTTGAGGGGCACTCTGTTAAGGATGGACATCGTCCAAGCTTGCTGACGGATCCTCTGACATAACGCTAGAAGGGCCATTGCGTAGAAAAAATAGAAAAAGGAGAGATATATTCCTTTAGCTGTCTTATCTCGCCATCGCCGCGCTCCAGTGTCAGCCGAGTACCTCGTTTGGCGTAAGAAACGGATGCTCAAGCTTCAAGCCTTATAGCTAACTTTGCATGAGCCCACCATATTTTGGTGAGCGCTTGGAATAAGCATCCCCACTGAGGAAAGGCGGAAAAAGGAACAATTTACTTCTTTGACTAAAAATAATCTTTCCCTTTTTCCATCGTGAGCGTGAAAGTCGAGGAGTTGTTCTCCGAAGAAAGCGTCTCCCTCGACAGCTACAGCCTGGTGCGCAGCGAAGACCGCCAATCCCTCGCGGCGAGCAGCGGCAGCTCCGAATATGCGGTATTGGCCCATCAAGTGTCCGAGCGCAGCCTCCTGCCCTTCATCCTCTATCCGGCGGCCGAATTCACCGCCCATCACGCGTTCAAGGAGCACACCGGCGAAGAGTTCCTGTTCGTGTACGAGGGCCAGGTGGAAGTGGACTTCATGAACGAGCGCGTGCTGCTGAACCGTGGCGATGCGTTGCATTTCAATGCGCAGAAACCCCATCGCCTGCGTTCGGTGGGGGATGTTCAGGCGCAGTTGCTGGTGGTGGTGCACAGCGATGAGTCGGCGGGGAAGGGCGAGGAGGCGTAGAGGCGTGTCGCTTCGTCGATGTGAGTCAGGCCTGGAGCGACCAAGTCACCACCGATGAGCCCGCCCGACGCTGGGCAGGGCGGCCTTCGAGAAACGATGCAGTTATTGCGGTTGTACAGATTACTCATGATCAACCAATCAAAATGGTCTTATGACCTGTAACTTCCTACAGTAGTCGCTCAATTTTCGAATGCTTATATTTCTTAACCTAGTTCAATCGAAGATCTCGATTGGTTAGGTTGAGGAATAAGTCATGACAACCGACAAAAATAAGTCAGAGCGCAACCCAGGTGCTAGCATGGTAGGAACGTTCACTATTGCTACGCCATCCTCTATAACGTTTACAGAGGTCAATGCCGTATTGTTCAACAGTGATGGTGACAATACCAGTGGCGGCCTCTTACAGGGAGGTTTAAAAGCCTGGAACCTGAAGAGTAACGATGAAGCCATAATCATCTTAGGCTTCTCGGCAGCACGGGCCGGCGCCGGTAACCCACAAACGTTCCAATATCCAAGCGATTTCCACGAGCCTTACGTGAGATGGGTCCATATTGACCAAGAGGGCAAGCGTCATTCAGCCGATACGGGGACAATCACTGTAGAGTTTGGCAATAACTTCGCCTTCTTCAGAGGGACATTCTCTTTTTTTGATACGGAAGGGCAAACTGTTACGGGGGCGTTTGATATTGGTTATGTCAGGTAGTGTAATATGCGCCGCAAAGTACAATAAAAAAGAGGCTTAAGCCTAATATCAGTCAGCTAAGCCGCAAACCTGTGGGAGCAAAGCTTGCTCGCGATTGAGGCGGGTCAGTCGCAACTGTGTCGGCTGGTCTACCGCTATCGTCGGATCGCTGCCCGGGGCAGCTTTGCTCCCACAGACTTTGCGCCGGAACCCATCCACTCATCCGGGCGTACCTTTTCGGCGCAGCCCTACCGGGGAGGCAATCTGGCGTCGACGTCCTGGCTTCAGCACTCGTTCGGCGGGCACCAGTCCGAACGCACGCAAACCTATCGGCCCAGCGGATATCCGTTGGGCCGATGTCATTTTTGTGATGGAGCGTAAGCACGAGCATCGTCTACGGGCAGAGTACGCTCGGCTGCTTGAGCACAAGCGGCTGCATGTTCTGGGTATTCCTGATGACTATCGCTTCATGGATCCTGAGCTGGTGGACGTGCTTGAAGTGAAGTGACGTTCTACCTAACTCCGTAGGTTCGATTGAAGCGCCACTTCCTTACAACTGAGCGTTGGATTTGCTTGTCCCGTTCTTAGAGGGGATGTTGAAACAGGCACGTTCTGCTTTCGTTAATTTTCAGTGGCGGGCGTGTAGGTGACCGTACGGATGCACAGCTTCTTTCGTCGTCCAGAGGACGGGGGGAGGTAAGGGCTTTCATTCGTGGCGAAGCTGGTTTGACTTTGGAAGCGGCCGTAGTCAGGCACTCATCGTAGTAGGTTGGTAAGCGTTTCAGAGGCAGATTGGCATATCGGGCCGGGCATAATAATAGGATGTCGCCAAAGCGGTATTGCTTGAAGGCTTGAATCGTATAGAACTTTTCGTCATTAGCGATAGGCGATGTCTCCCACAGCTTTGAATCGAAGGTTGCGAATGGATAATCAGCTTTATCTACCAAATACGGTAGAGGGCGGCTGTCCCGAAGCCTCATTAGGTTTCCAGCGGCGAACGCCCAAAGGTCGAGGACCGGTGGCAATAAGAAGGTGGTTAGGATAAATACCAATCCTAGTGCCCCGGTGGCTTTAAACAATCGATTTGTCGTGGTTCCCTGTAGTGTATAAAAGGCCATAACCGGGAACATTGAAATTAACATGAAGGCCAAGCAATATCCGATAACCACCGTCGCCTCCAAACCAGACTCGGCTCCTCGCCAAGCCCCAAGCGCGAGCTGTGCTGGAAAAACTCCTGTCATTGCAGTAAAGCCCAGGAAAACTCCAGCAGCCAAAACTTTTGCGGCGGCGGCAAAAAAACGTCTCCGTGGCTTGATTGGTCCGAATCCAAGACTTACAAACCGAATTCTTTTGTCTTTGTTGCCCACAAGTACCCATGCTGCTAGCGCTGTTGATAAAGTGACGACTAATAGGAAAACTTTCCACGGTTCGAAGATGATGTCGAATGCAGAGGCCAACAGCATTCCTGCTAGCAGGGCGAAACCTAATAAAACAATGGGCACAAAACGCCTGGCCAGAATTATTTCATTCTCGCGGCTGGATGTGACTATGCTCATGCAAAGTGAAAAGCTAAGCGAAGGGGTGACTGTTAAAAGCAATATGATTAGTAGTCCAAACACTACGAAAATTAGCCAGACTAAAAGATTGGGTATGCTTCCGATGGATTCAAGTAGTAGCTCGGGGTGGCCGATAACCCACAAATATTTGCAAAGTAGGAGTATTGAAAATAGCGTGGCCGCAGGTACTAACCACCATTTGCCTTCATTTAGGACGTTAAGTGCATAATTTTTAAGTTTTGATTCGCTGTCAGATACTGTTGTTATCTCGGATGTGCTCATGCTTAATTCCTTTAATCATGATGTTTTATGGGGGTATATCGACTTAAGTGTTAGGTGTTATTCGCTCTTGCTCAACTTGATCGGTCATTGGATCTCTTTTAAATAATCCCGAAGCGCCACGAGCGGGGCCTTAAGCTCCTCCATCATTGGCGCAGCCCTGAAATCCTCTGCCAACCGTTGCAACTCCAGCCCCAGGACGGTCTCCTCGCCCCCAACTGCCTCCAGCGCCCGCCCCAAACACTGCTGTAGCGTCGCATGAATCCCAACCAAATCCCCCCGCCGCACCAACAATCCAAACACCTCCCGATCACACCCGCCCATCAACGGATCATCCCGCAAAATCGGACTATGCCCCTCCGTCTCATAAGCCAGCTTCAGCGAGTAAAGAGCGACCGTTTCCAGCAGCAATTCCATGGGGTGAAGTCCTTTGTCAGCGGGTGAGGAGGGGCGGTGGATCAACTGGGCGTTGCAAGGCGGAGCATCGGTGGGGGCTGTGACATTTTTGTGAGCGCTTTGCGCTCAAGCGGGAGCAAGCTCCCTCGCCACGGGTTCCTACTCGCCACAGATTCTTCCTTGCCAGAGGTCTGGTGGTTGGGGCCGCTTCGCGACCCAGCGGGGATAAATCCCCTCGCCACAAATGGATCGGGTGACTTTCCTGCAGACGAAAAAAAAGACCTTGAATTTCAAGGTCTTTCTTTAAGATGGTGCCCCGAGGGAGACTCGAACTCCCACTCCTTTCGAAAACGGATTTTGAATCCGCCGCGTCTACCAATTCCGCCATCAGGGCTCAATGGCGGCGAAGTATAGAGAGGTGCCTACCGTTGGTCAATCACGTTTCATGGTGAATTTTTGATATTTCCGCTAGACTTTCCGGCCCTGCTAGACGAACCCCATCATGCGTGTTGCTGACTTTACCTTCGAACTCCCGGATTCGCTGATCGCTCGCCACCCTCTGGCCGAGCGTCGCGCCAGTCGACTGTTGACCCTGGACGGGGTCAGCGGTGCCATGGCTCACCGTCAATTCACTGATTTGCTTGAGCATTTGCGCCCGGGCGATTTGATGGTGTTCAACAATACCCGGGTGATTCCGGCGCGGTTGTTTGGCCAGAAGGCCTCCGGCGGCAAGCTGGAGATTCTGGTGGAGCGGGTGCTGGACAGTCATCGTGTGCTGGCCCATGTGCGCTCCAGCAAGTCGCCCAAGCCGGGTTCGTCGATTTTGATCGACGGCGGCGGCGAGGCGGTGATGGTGGCGCGGCATGATGCGTTGTTCGAGCTGGAGTTTGCCGAAGAGGTGTTGCCGCTGCTCGACCGTGTCGGGCACATGCCGTTGCCTCCTTATATAGATCGCCCGGACGAAGGTTCGGACCGCGAGCGTTATCAGACCGTGTACGCCGAGCGCCTGGGGGCGGTGGCGGCGCCGACGGCGGGGCTGCATTTCGATCAGCCGTTGCTGGAGGCGATTGCCGCCAAGGGCGTGGAGACCGCGTTCGTGACGCTGCACGTTGGCGCGGGCACGTTCCAGCCGGTGCGGGTCGAGCGTATCGAAGACCACCACATGCACAACGAATGGCTGGAAGTGAGCCAGGACGTGGTCGATGCCGTGGCGGCCTGTCGCGCTCGCGGTGGGCGGGTGGTGGCGGTGGGGACCACCAGTGTGCGGTCCCTGGAAAGCGCCGCCCGCGATGGCGTGCTCAAGCCGTTCAGTGGCGACACCGATATCTTTATCTACCCGGGCCGGCCGTTCCATGTGGTTGATGCCCTGGTCACCAACTTTCATTTGCCCGAATCCACGCTGTTGATGCTGGTTTCGGCGTTCGCCGGTTATCCCGAAGCCATGGCCGCCTACAAGGCCGCCGTCGAGCATGGATACCGCTTTTTCAGCTACGGTGATGCGATGTTCATCACCCGTAACCCCGCGCCACGCGGACCCGAGGAAACAGTATGAGTCGCACCTGTCGCATGTCCTTCGAGTTGCTCGCCACCGATGGCAAGGCTCGTCGCGGTCGTCTGACCTTCCCCCGCGGTACCGTGGAAACCCCGGCGTTCATGCCGGTGGGCACCTACGGTACGGTCAAGGGCATGCTGCCACGGGACATCGAGGCGATTGGCGCGCAGATCATCCTTGGCAACACCTTCCACCTGTGGCTGCGCCCGGGCATGGAAGTGATCAAGGCCCACGGCGACCTGCACGATTTCATGCAGTGGAAAGGCCCGATCCTGACCGACTCTGGCGGTTTCCAGGTGTTCAGCCTGGGCGCGATGCGCAAGATCAAGGAGGAGGGCGTGACCTTCGCTTCTCCGGTGGACGGTTCCAAGGTGTTCATGGGCCCGGAAGAGTCGATGCAGGTGCAACGCGACCTGGGCTCGGACATCGTGATGATCTTCGACGAGTGCACGCCGTACCCGGCCGATGAAGACGTGGCGCGGGTGTCCATGGAACTGTCGTTGCGCTGGGCCCAGCGTTCGAAGAACGCCCATGGCGAAAACACCGCGGCGTTGTTCGGTATCGTCCAGGGCGGCATGCACCGCGACCTGCGCATGCGCTCGCTGGAAGGCCTGGACAAGATCGGCTTCGACGGCCTGGCGATTGGCGGCCTGTCGGTGGGTGAGCCCAAGCACGAGATGATCAAGGTGCTCGATTACCTGCCAGGCGAAATGCCCGCTGACAAACCTCGTTACCTTATGGGCGTTGGCAAACCGGAAGATCTGGTTGAGGGTGTGCGCCGCGGGGTGGACATGTTCGATTGCGTGATGCCAACCCGTAATGCCCGCAATGGGCATCTGTTCATCGACACCGGTGTGCTGAAGATCCGTAACGCGTTCCATCGCCATGATGATTCGCCGCTGGATCCGACGTGCGATTGCTATACGTGCCAGAACTTCTCCCGCGCTTATCTGCATCATTTGGACAAGTGCGGCGAAATGCTCGGGAGTATGCTCAATACCATCCACAATTTGCGCCATTATCAGGTGCTTATGGCTGGTTTGCGCGAGGCTATCCAACAGGGTACATTGGCCGCCTTTGTCGAGGCCTTCTATGCCAAGCGCGGGTTGCCTGTACCGCCTTTGGACTGAGTTTTCCGATCCCTAGATTCAATACTTGCAACTGGAGTGCTAAATGAGCTTTTTTATCTCTAATGCCATGGCTGACGCGGCTGCACCTGCTGCTGCCGGCCCTATGGGCGGTGGTTTCGAGTGGATTTTCCTGGTCGGCTTCCTGGTCATCTTCTACCTGATGATCTGGCGTCCACAGGCCAAGCGCGCCAAGGAGCAGAAGAACCTGCTGAGCAGCCTGCAAAAGGGCGATGAAGTGGTTACCACCGGCGGTATCGCTGGCAAGATCACCAAAGTGGCCGATGACTTCGTGGTACTGGAAGTGTCCGACACTGTTGAAATGAAGTTCCAGAAGGGCGCTATCGCGGCCACGTTGCCAAAAGGCACACTGAAAGCGATCTAAGTAACAACTTCTATTCAATCGACGGGGCGCGCAAGGCGCCCCGCGTCATAAGCGGGCGGCGTGATGCTGAACAAATACCCTCTGTGGAAATATGTACTGATCCTGGCGGTGCTGGCGGTCGGTCTGATTTATTCCGCTCCCAATCTATACCCGGATGACCCGGCCATTCAGGTCAGTGGCGCAAGCACTGCGCTGCAGGTCACCCAGGCCGATCTGGACCGTGCGAGCGCTGCGCTCAAGGCGGCCAATATCGAGGTCAAGGCTGCGTCCATCGCCGAAAACGGCAAGGGCGGCCTGTTGCGCCTGGTCAAGGCAGAAGACCAGTTGCCAGCCAAGGACGTGGTGCGCAAGGCCATGGGCGACGATTACGTTGTAGCCCTGAACCTGGCCCAGACCACCCCGCAATGGCTGCGCAAGCTTGGCGCGCATCCGATGAAGCTGGGCCTGGACTTGTCCGGCGGTGTGCACTTCCTGCTGGAAGTGGACATGGAAAAAGCCCTCGACGCGCGGATGAAAGTCTACGAAGGCGACGTCAAGAGCCTGTTGCGTAAAGAGCGCCTGCGCTATCGCAGCCTGCCGCAGCTCGACGGTGCCATCCAGCTGGGCTTCAGCGATGAAGATACCCGCGAGCAGGCCCGTGCGCTGATCCGCAAGAACTTCAACGATTTCGACATTGTGCCGGCCGACCTCAATGGTCAGGCGGTGCTGCGTCTGGCGATGACCCCGGCCAAGCTGGCGGAAATCCGCGAATACTCCATCAAGCAGAACTTGACCACGGTGCGTAACCGCGTCAACGAGCTGGGTGTGGCCGAGCCGATCGTGCAGCGCCAGGGCGCCAACCGCATCGTGGTTGAGCTGCCGGGCGTGCAGGACACCGCCGAAGCCAAGCGTATCCTCGGCAAGACCGCCAACCTGGAATTCCGCCTGGCCGCTGAGCCGGGTGCGTCCAAGGCCACTTCCGAGAGCTTCGAGTTCCGTGAGGGCGGTCGTCCGGCGGCGCAGATCGAGCGTGGCCTGATCATCACCGGTGACCAGGTGACCGACGCCCAGGCGGGCTTCGACGAGCAGGGTCGCCCACAGGTGAACATTCGCCTCGACGGCCACGGTGGCGAACTGATGAGCCGCGCCACGCGCAGCAACGTCGGCCGCAGCATGGCGGTGATCTTCATCGAGCAGAAGCCGACCACCACCTACACCAAGCAAGTGGTCGACGGTGTCGAGAAAGACGTCGCGGTGCAGACCTTCAAGGAAGAGAAGAAAATCATCAGCCTGGCGACCATCCAGTCGCCACTGGGCAGCCAGTTCCGCATCACCGGCCTGAACGGCCAGGGTGAATCCTCGGAACTGGCCCTGCTGCTGCGTGCCGGTGGCCTGGCCGCGCCGATGTACTTCGCTGAAGAACGCACCATCGGCCCGAGCCTGGGTGCCGACAACATCACCAAGGGTATCGATGCGTCGCTGTGGGGCATGCTGTTCGTCTCGCTGTTCATCATCGCCATCTACCGCTTCTTCGGCATCATCGCCACCGTCGCGCTGGCGGTGAACATGGTGATGCTGCTGGCGCTGATGTCGCTGCTGGGGGCTACGCTGACCCTGCCGGGTATCGCCGGTATCGTCTTGACCATGGGTATGGCGGTGGACGCCAACGTGCTGATCTTCTCGCGGATACGTGAAGAGATCGCCGCGGGCATGACGATTCAACGTGCGATCAACGAAGGCTTCGGCCGGGCATTCACCGCGATCCTCGACGCCAACCTGACCACGTTGCTGGTGGGCGGGATTCTCTTCGCCATGGGCACCGGCCCGGTCAAGGGCTTCGCAGTGACCATGTCCCTCGGGATCTTTACCTCGATGTTCACAGCCATCATGGTGACCCGCGCAATGGTCAACCTGATCTTTGGCGGTCGTGACTTCAAGAAGTTGTGGATTTAAGGGGCTGCCATGTTACGTACAATCAACTTCATGGGCGTTCGCAACGTTGCGTTCGGCGTCACATTGTTCCTCACCGTACTGGCGTTGTTCAGCTGGGCCACCAAGGGGCTGAATTACGGCCTGGACTTCACCGGCGGTACGCTCATCGAGCTGACCTACGAGCGTCCGGCCGATGTCACCAAGGTGCGTGAGCAACTGGCGACGTCGGGCTACAGCGATGCCATCGTGCAGAGCTTCGGTGCGACCACGGACCTGTTGGTGCGCATGCCGGGTGAAGACCCGCAGCTGGGCCATCAGGTGGCCGAGGCCTTGCAGAAGGCCGGCGGCGACAACCCGGCCCAGGTCAAGCGCGTCGAGTTCGTCGGCCCGCAAGTGGGTGAAGAGCTGCGCGACCAGGGCGGCCTCGGCATGCTGATGGCGCTGGGCGGGATCCTGATCTACCTGGCTTTCCGCTTTCAGTGGAAGTTCGCGGTGGGCGCGATTGTCTCGCTGATCCACGACGTGATCGTGACCGTGGGCATCCTGTCGTTCTTCCAGATCACCTTCGACCTGACGGTGCTGGCGGCGGTGCTGGCGATCATCGGTTACTCGCTCAACGACACCATCGTGGTGTTCGACCGGGTGCGTGAGAACTTCCGTGTGCTGCGCAAGGTGTCCTTGATCGAGAACATCAACATCTCGACCACCCAGACGCTGCTGCGGACCATGGCGACGTCGATCTCCACCTTGCTGGCGATTGCGGCGCTGCTGATCTTTGGTGGCGACAACCTGTTCGGTTTCTCCATTGCGCTGTTCATCGGCGTGCTGGCGGGTACTTACTCTTCGATCTACATCGCTAACGTGGTGTTGATCTGGCTGAACCTGAGCACCGAGGACCTGATTCCTCCAGCGGCCACCGAAACGGAAGTGGACGACCGCCCATAAGGCTCGTCGCTCCACCCGTCACCGCTGAAAAGGCGCGAGTTGAACTCGCGCCTTTTTTTGTGCTCCAAGGCTGGGAGAAGCGCGGATTAATCCGCTTGTGATGGCCTGGAGGTTCAAGTGAACAAATCGATGCTGGTTGGTGCGGTATTGGGTGCTGTCGGTGTGACTGCCGGTGGTGCGGTCGCGACCTACAGCTTGGTAAAGAGTGGCCCTGAGTATGCGCAAGTACTGGCCGTGGAACCGGTCAAGACCCAAATCAAGACCCCGCGTGAAGTGTGCAAGGACGTCACCGTGACCCGGCAGAAGCCGGTCCAGGACCAACACCAGATCGCCGGCACCGTGATTGGCGCCCTGGCCGGTGGCCTGCTGGGTAACCAGGTCGGCGGCGGCACCGGCAAGAAAATCGCTACCGTGGCCGGTGCGGCCGGTGGTGGTTATGCCGGTAACAAGATTCAGGAAGGCATGCAGGAGCGCGACACCTACACCACCACCCAGACGCGCTGCAACACGGTCAATGACATCAGCGACAAGGTGGTAGGCTACGACGTTCGCTACATGCTCGACGGCAAAGAAGGCAAAGTCCGCATGGACCGCGACCCGGGCAACCAGATCCCGGTAAGCAAGGAAGGCCAGCTGATCCTGGGGCAGAACGAACCAGCCCAGTGATCCAGTTGTTGTGAAGAAGCACCCTTCGGGGTGCTTTTTTTGCGCCTGAATTCTGGGCTGTAGATCGTTCCCTCGCTCTGCGTGGGAATGCATCCCGTGACGCTCTGCGTCACCGTTCAGAAG